>VGNX01000031.1 GCA_016865855.1 Chloroflexota bacterium
CGCCACTAACGTCCTTTTAGCCAGCCGGCAAGTCAGTGACATAGTTTGCACTGCCAGAGGTATAAACAGCGTCTTCCCCCAAGCTAGAACAGCTATCGAGGTGGCTGGACAATCCACCAAGGTAATAAGGATAAATGAAGGCATGGTGACCAATTTTACCGTTAGTGAAAAATGCGCTGCCGGAAGCGGCCGCTTTGTTGAAGTCATTGCCAACGTGTTGCGCATAAATTTGAAGGATTTCGGTCCCCTTTCGCTCAAGTCCAAGCAACCAATCACCTTCGGCACCGGTTGTGCAGTTTTCGGCGAATCAGAGGCTATCACCAGAGTCACTGAAGGCATACCAAAAGAGGACATCGCCGCCGGGGTCAATAAAGCCCTAGCTAGTAAGATCTCTTCACTGGTCAAGAAGATTAAGCTGGAGCAGCCATGCGCTATCTGCGGTGGTGGCGCTCTCAATATCGGACTCATCAAGACTGTAGAACAAGAGATGAATATAAACCTCCTGGTTCCTACCCAGCCACAAATCGTGACTGCCTTGGGCGCCGCCATAACCGCCAGAACCCCAAACCCCAACACGTAGCCTCAACCCTCCACGGTCACTTATCGCCAACTGACATGTAGACTCGACCCTAAAGGGTCGAGTTCAGCGAGGCTAAAATTATACCCTCTCCCTTGATGGGAGAGGGTCAGGGTGAGGGTGAAAACCACATGTAGGGACAGGTCTTTAGACCTGTCCGCGGCGGACAGACCTGAAGGTCTGTCCCTACAAGTTCACCGCCACAACATCTTTCTCAGCCTCTGGATACAGAGCGTCTATATCCTGCTGAATTTCTATCGTCTTCTTCAAGGCAGTGACGACCCTGCAGTAATGTCTGATGTCATCAGGAGACAAAGTCCTGCCTTTCCTTTCTTTAAGCCATTTCTCAGCCACTCGATAACCTCCGATTTGATATTCCCACACCTTCTCTTCCACGCCTTCAAAATACTGTGACTTGTTGATATAGACACGCTTTTCTTCCCGATTATAATCTGGTTTCTGCACTTTGCAATCGCCGCTGCCCTGCAACCTGGCGATGGGACTGTCCAGCTCTGCCGACCACACAAGATGTAGGTCAACCAGACTCTTGCCCAGTTCGCCGATTTTACGGAACATGTTGTAATCTTTGGTGAAAGGCACCCTGGGGAAATCCATTTTTAGGAACTCGGCGTACTTGTTGCGGTAAGTATTGGCATAAAGAATGCCGTAGATATAATAGAAAACTGCTTCCGGCGTCGGCTCTTCATCATAAACATCAGCCAGAGATTTCATGAGTTTTGGGTCGAGGTTAGGTTCACACTTAGTCTGTGTCTGCATAATAGATTGCACTCCACCTTCTTTACCACCACTTTTGTCTGGTTGCTCCTTTTCCTCTACAGGGTAGGAGTAGAGGGGAAAAAGAAATGCGATTCCTTTGTTACTTAACGTTACACGACTCTCAATAATATTATCCGCCACAAAAGTATGGTTAAAAATACCCTCAGCCACCTGTCTCACTGTTATCAGTCCCAAATTTCCCTGCATCATATGACGCATGACTTCTTTGCGTGAGCGCTCAATGGCCTCATCATGATAGAAAATCCAGCGGATATCAAAGGGTCGATACAGGATTTGTACTATTTCTTTCTCCCAATCTTTATCTTTACTGACCTTCTCACGAATGTCAGACACTTTCCAGCCCACTTTATCCTTCAACTTAAAAGCCTGTCGAATAAAATCATCTGGCACGAACTTGTCCCTGAAAGTCCTTATCCGTCTCTTCAACGCCTCTTTTTCAAAATCAATTACAAAGTCATCTCTCGAAGTCACCACGCCGACGCTGTTCATTGGAAAAATGTCCGTTATCCTAGAGTACTTATTATAAGTATCCAGCAGTTTCTCATCTCTGGGAACAAACAGATAAAATTCAGATTTGGGCTTGATTTGCTGCCACCTGGTTGTTTTAACGTCATTTGCCACAAGCCAATCCTCTTTAACCTCCCGCAAGCCCCAGCGCTCAGAGTGGAAAACCTGCTTCTTCAGCCCTTTCTTTTTAACAAACAGGGCAATAGCGACCCCCTGTTGGATATCGAAGACATTCTCGTCCTTGGAGCCATCCGGGCATCTCTCTTTCTTAAGACTGTTGCCGTGCAAATCGAGCAGGTAAATCTCATCGAAGCTATCCATCAACGACTGCCTCATGCCGCGGAAGGTAGGATTGTCCAGATAGCTGTGGTTGGTGATAAAGCCCAAGACACCTTCGCCGGCAGCATCTAGCTTCCACTGGGCAAAGCGGATGAACTTGACATAGTCATCCTGAAGCCACTTTGGATTCCTCTCGCCCAGAGGCTTGCCATCAACCACGTAATAGGCTTTAATCTCCTTTGAAATCCACTCGCCGACATTTGCCGAGTGACCGGAATATGGCGGATTGCCCAGGATAACCAGAATAGGCGTCTCTTTCTTGACCCTGCCGGCAAGATGAGACTCCTCAGCCAGCGATGACATTCCGGGAAGGGCAGTCTGCTCCAGTTCCTCCATCTCCAGAGTATTGGTTAGATACAGCTTGAAGCGCTCGTCTTTTTGCAGCTTATAGCCCAGCTCTTCCAGCAGAAAAGACATCTTCAAGTGCCCCACAGCATAGGGAGCCATCATCAGCTCAAAAGCATAAAAGTTCTTCAGGATATGGTCTTCGATAAATTTGTGTTTGCCGCCTTCGCCGTATTTGAAGATAAATTCCTGAACTGCCAGCTTGCTGGCTTCAGCCAGGAAGGTCAACGTGCCCGCCGCCGGGTCAAGCACGGTGACCGAACCAGAAGCCAGCCCATCTGACCTGCCGAACCGCTCCTTGAGGAGAATATTCAATGAGCGGATAATATAGGAGACTACCGCCTCCGGCGTGTAATAAACGCCTCTCCTCTCCCTCTCTTTGGGGTCGTATTCAGCCAGAAACGTCTCGTAAAAATGGACAATCGGGTCGCTGCCTTTGCCCTCATGATAGAACTGGTGCAATATCTTATTAACGTCAGCCACTGCCAGAACTGCAGATATATCGTCCACACTCCATTCCATTTGCTGAGGCAGGTCTCCCAACGATATGAATTTGAAAACATCCCGCAGAATACCTATGGTTTCTGGAATGTAATCGTAAGCTAACTTGCGGTTAAAGCCATTTTCGCATCTGGTGCGGGCAGCAAAAAGCCCGTAGGTAACCGTCTGAGCATATAAATCGGCGAAGGCTTCCTTGGTTAGACCGCCGATAAGGTATTTCTGAAAAGCTCCATAGAAGCCGAGGATAAAGCCTGTTTCTCTCTCCTCCTCCTCACGCAGTTCCTCTATAACCACCTGCTCCTTCAAGAACCTTGTCCTCTTTGCCAGTTCCACGGCTAAGGACTTCGCCGAATATGTTCGGGGTAACGAGAAGGCAAAAAATTGCTCCAGAAGCTTTAATAACTTATCCTGATTTTCAAGCGGCGGGATGGTCTTCAGTTGATGTAGAACAAAAGGCCTGCCGATGGAGACTTTATCAGCCAACTGACCATTACGGTACAGCCTGAACTCAAAAAAATTGGTCAAAATAAGATTCGGGAATATGCTTCTATAGCGTTTTAGCTGGTCGGTGGTCTCAATAAAGTCGAGGTTTTCTACGGTTGGCGGTTTTGCCTCGATATAGCCGACGATGCTCTGCTTACCATCCCAGACCCTGAAATCGGGATTGCCGGCTTCGGTCCTTTTGGGTAATGTGGTAATTTGAATATGTTTCTTACCAATTGAGCCGGCAAACTCTTCCATAAGCTTTGCCAAGCTACCATAGTAGCTATTCTCGGTAGCGTCGCCTGTCTTCCCCGTCTCATATATGCTCTTAATGTATGACTCCAGCACCTCTTACCCCCAATCTTTGCTACTATATCTGCTATTATATACCAAACTTTAACCAAAATGTGCATTCCACGTTCTACACAACACGTAGTGCCACGCCCCGGCTTTGCCAGAGCCTTTAAATTCCAACATGTAGACTCGACCCTTTAGGGTCGAGTTCAGCGAGGCTTTAGCCTCGCTGCTACATTGATGGGCAACTTGTTGGAGCAGATGCTCCAATCTACCCGAAGCGCCATAATGACATTGACAGAATGTGTTAGAATAATCGCAAGTTACGCGGACGGAGGGCTACGATGAGATTCATTCTGTTGGTTCTGGCTGTTATCTTGGTTTTGGGATTATTAACGACAGGTTTCATGCTTGCGCCGTGCCAAGCAACTGCCTCAAATTTCTCCGCAAATGAAGCCACTCCCATCATTACAAATGCCACTTTATCCAATGAAGAAATCACCCCGAGCAAAGTCGCTTTCCAAGCTTCATACCTCTCATTATCACTCAGGACCGACAAGCCGGCATATTTGACCGGCGAGACTGTAGCCATTACCGTCAGCACAAGTGTAAGCAACACCAGGGTTCGTGTGCTAGCTCAGCTTTCAGGTGGTTACCAGGAAACAATCGGGAACTTCACAACAAGCGGCATCTATACACTCTCGTGGCCGGCGCCATCAACATCCGGGCAGGTAAAATTCACTTGCGAAGGCGAAGCTATAGTGCAAGTGTGGAGCACCTGCACTAGAATCGTATGTGTCGACAAAGATTGCTGGTGGGAGACTTACCCCTGTCTTCAGTCGACGACAGTCACAGGGAATGCTTTCTATGACATTCGCGTTTTCAGCCGGGCGACGTCTATATCAGGCAGCGTCAATGATACCAATCAACGGCCAATCCCCGGGGCTACTGTCTATGCTCTTAATGCCAGACAGGGCACAACCGCAAGCAGCGATGGGCATTACGAATTCAGCTCCTACCAGCTCAGCAATAACTATAACCTGATAAACCAGATACCCACCGTTACAGAGACTGTTTCTGCAGAGGCAATCGCCAGTGAGCCACAACCGGGTAAAACTGTACAAGTCCAGGCTGAGCGCGGTGCTACCGATGTTAACTTCACCTTAAAGCGTTATTTCTATCCACCAGCCATTGATTTATCGGAATTCACCTTCGACACTTTTTCCGGTTGGAAAGAAGCCAAAGAATCCTCTACATGGCAGAATATCTTGGGAATTACCATAGATGGGCCGGTGGAGCCAAGAAAGTTGCTATATGGAACAAAGGAAATATCGCCCCCGTTGTTCAATATTGGCAATAAGAAACTGTACCTCATCACCAAGCCGGAGTTCGGCCGCTATTTCCTGGAGCTCCAAGGCGCTCAGAATACCGAATATACAGTTGCTGCTGCCACAACCTTGAACAGCTATTACTTCGAGCCAGTGAGCGTAAGCGGAAGAATTGAAGCCAAAGATGGCCAGCGTCTTAGACTCATGCTCGAGCCGGACAGGATGGAGCTGAAGGTCATTAAGCCGCCTTCTCTACTTCTCTTGATTATTCCAACAGTTGTCGGGCTTGTCGGTGGCCTCGTAGCTGCCTACTTCCTCACCGGTGGAAAATTCCGGGGCCTGAAATTGCCATGGCTGAGGAAGACAACTCAGGGAAGGGCTCAAGAAAAGACCCGGAGAAAAGGCCGAGGTAAAAAGGGCAAAAAGAAGTAGAACGAAGGCACGCGTAAAAGCAGGAAAATAGGCGGGTATAGGCTGATGAACGGAAGCGGCGGCAAGGCAAGCTTGAGAGTCTGGGGAAGCCCTGAAAATAGCAAAGTCGTTATCTATATAGACAAACAAGCCTACGATGATATTCATCGGCACGGGGCAGCCAACCCTCAGCGAGAGGTAGTCGGTATCCTCCTGGGCAACGTCTCCGAAGACAGCACCGGCAAATATCGAGTTGACATCGTCGGTATAGTTAAGTCGGAATCGGCTCCCGGGAATCAGACTCAGGCGCAGTTCACTCATGAGGTCTGGCTACAGCTTGTAGAATCAGCTCAGAGAAACTATCCCAACCAGAAAGTTGTCGGCTGGTACCATACACACCCCGGATTTGGCGCTTTCATGTCCGATGATGACATAAATTCCCATCGCGTTGCTTTTTCACACCCCTGGCACGTAGCTGCCGTGTGTGACCCCATAAAAAATGAGCTCTGCTTTTTCGGTTGGGACGGCTCAGAAATAAAGGCAATCAAGGGCTTCTACACCTACGAAGTCCCGGTTAAAGAACCAAAGCCGTTACCTCGCCCAGAGAGGATGGCACCATCGCAAAGGAAGATACCGGCTTTTCTTATACCTGTTCTGGCACTCTTTCTGGCTCTGTTTACTATTGTAGGACTTGCCTTAACCGTCTGGTTGCCGGGCGACCAGAGGAAAACAAGCCAGCCACCGCTCAAAGATTTTCCAGCTGCCGTCGTCTCGTTCCGTAATGAGGAAAAAGGGGAGATATATCATTATTATTTGATTCAAAAGAACGGTGAGGTCTGGCGTCACACACTGAACAAGCCTGAGCCGTGGGATAAGGAGAAATCCTTACCCATCGCTTTAAAGGAGATTGTGGAACAACCCACTGCTAATATACAAAAGGACAGCGGTGACACTATCGGTGTCCTAAAAATGCAAGCTAAAGATGAAGCTGGGAAGCTTTGGATCTTGAGCACTTCCATTAGCAACACCGGTGAGATTACAGAGTGGCAAAAAACGGAGCCAGGCACAACACCGCCAGCAGGCATTTCGCTTTCCATCTCTGAGAAATATTTGCTATTTGGCACAACCAAAAACACAATATCCTTACAACTATCCTTCATCGGCAGCGGAAACCTCTCTTGGCACATTTCATCTGAATCGACGGGGATAAAGGTGGACAAAGAATCTGGCGTCGGTAATGCTATCATCAACGTTACGGTGGAGCGTAGCGAGCTCATCCCGGGAGATCACCTGGATAAAATCATCTTCAGTTATGATGGTGACAAAAAGACGGAGGAGGTGCTCACTTTCGTTTCAGTCGTTTCAGTAACCGAACCGGTGCAAAAGATGCCCAGCTTCAGTATTATTTCTGTAAAAGATGAAAACGATGACGGAAAAATTTCCCGGGAGGGCGAGAAAGTTTTGGTTCTCGTACAGAATGTGGGACATGGTTCTGGTCAGGCTGAAGTTTCAATCGATCCCAGCGAAGTTTTTGCTATTGTGGAGTCACCTGAAGCTCAAGAGTTAAAGCCTGATGAAGAATTTGAATTCGTATTTCGTCTTAAACCAAAGACTATGAGAAGCGGAATCAGTGAGAATCTGGTCTTCAAGGTAAAAAAATTGACCTCAACTACCGACGAGTATTATGAAGAATCAGAACGTTTCTTCACACCATAGTGATACCTCGGGCGGCATTCAAAGTCGCTACGATACCCTCAAGCTCATCCCCTGGTGGGACCAGGAAAAGGTAGCTAACGCCCGAGTGATGGTGGTCGGTGCCGGCGCTCTGGGAAATGAGATTTTGAAAAACCTGGCACTCGTCGGTATCGGCCATATACTTATAGTTGACTTCGATGTCGTTGAAGCCGCCAACCTTACTCGCTCCGTACTGTTCCGAGCCGAGGATATCGGTAAGCTGAAGGCCGAGTTAGCCGCCCAGCGGCTGAAAGAGCTAAATCCAGACGTTAAGGTTGCCTTGATTTGCGGTGATATCACCACCGATGTCGGTCTCGGCGTCTTCCACAGCATGGACGTCGTTTTAGTTGGCGTTGATAACTTTGGCGCCAGGATTTTCGTCAATCGTGCCTGCTTCAAGGTGGGCACGCCCTGGATTAATGGTGGTATTCAGGAATTGGTCGGAGAATTCCATGTCTATATACCCGGTGAAGGTGCCTGTTACGAGTGCAATCTACCCAAGGAAGCCTACAAAGAAATGAAACGCCGCCTCTCCTGCCTGCTGCCTGTCGAAGAGGTGGAACAGGGCAGAGTTCCGACAACACCCACCATCGCCTCCATCATCGGCGCGCTCCAGGTACAAGAAGCCCTTAAGCTTATCCACGGGCATGAAGTTGCCGGCGGCAGCGGCCTTATTTTTAATGGACTGACCAACAACTATTTGCCGGCTAACTTTCCCCTAAACGAAAGGTGCCTAAACCATAATCCACTCAAATCCGTTATTGCTATTGAGAGGGGGGCTTCCGACAGCACCTTCGGTGAGCTGCTGAATATGGCTGAAGAGAAGCTAGGTTCTGGGACAGTTATCCGATTGGATTTTGACCTCATTTTTAAAGCGACCTGCACTTGCGGTTACTCGGAGCAGATTCTAAAGCGACTCGACAAACTCAGCTCAGATGAGCTAAGGTGTCCAAACTGCAAAAAACTCATGCAGCCAGATATCACATCCACTATAAGCAATGCCAAACCATGGTTTCTGGACAAGACTTTGTCCCAAGGGCAAGTGCCGCCATTCCACATTATCACGGCAAGGAATACGACATCAGCCGTTCACTTTGAACTTGACGCAGACAGAGGCAAAGTATTAAATTTCACATGAAAGGAGGAACAATTTTATGGAAGAGATGGAGGTAAAACTAGTCCGCCTGTGTCCCAACTGTGGTCCCGTTACTGACTACAATGCCGACTTAAAGTGCAAGAACTGCGGACAGTACACAAAGGAAGAAGTCATTGCCGGCGAAGTAGGCATAGGGCCAGCGGCAGCAGTCGCGGAGCAGGAGGAACGCTATGGGCGGAAAAGGATGTGCCGTGAGTACGGAAAAGAAATAGATATGAATGCCAGATTGTGCCAGTATTGTGATATAAACATACCTGACAGCCGTGTCTCAGCTAACACAATTACAGCCCTGGCTGTCATTCTCGGCATTTTCGGATTACACGGTCTCGGTCACATAACTTTGGGCAGAATCGCCATAGGTTTTCTTATTCTCTTTGCTGGTCTGGCTCTCATCGGCGGCTTGATAGCCTGCGCCGTGATGTATTACTACTACCTGGAACCAACTTACATAGCCCTGATTGCCATACTGGCCGTTGCCTACATCTTTCTGTTTGTATGGCAAGTTATGGATGCCAGCGCTAGCGTTAGCAAACACAATCGAGCTTATGAGAGCCATAAAGTGACTTAAGGCGGAGTATCAAAGCCGTGACAGCAGTGTTTATCCTAGCCCTATGTGTAGCTGGCTTTCTGTTCGGTTTCATAGTCCTATACACAATGCGTCATCGATACAGCAAGGCTAAGCCAGCAAGTCAAGACATAACTGAGAATACGGAGGAGACACCTTGCCTCTGGTGCGGCAAAAAGGAATACAGCTCCAGAAACCCGTCTTTCACCTGCCCCAAGTGTGGCACAATGCATCACCGGTCATGCTGGGAAGAATATGGAGGCTGCACCACCTGGGAGTGCCCTCTGGCACCAACGGAAGAAGAAGCCAAAGAAGTGGCCTGATAATTTAGCCGGTTAATACAAATGAAGGAGGTGGCTTAAGAATGAGAGTATATATCTGGGACTTTACCCACGACCGCTATTATCCAGCACTAATCTCCGAACATGCCACGGTTGGGAGGCTGCTTTCGCAAATTACACCGCAAATAGTTAAGGAGCGGGGGCCAGGAAGACAAATGGTCGCTTATCTTCAGAAAACTGGTGAACAATTATTCCGCAATCCTCAAGGACGCTACATAAGAAGAGGCGGAGTCTCACGATACTGGACACTTCACCCGTGGCAGACTCTGGCCTCGACCGGCGTCGTTGAAAATGAGATACTGGTGCTATGCTATTTCATACAACCGGGTGTAGTAGTCGCCGATTTGCAAGAGCGGCTGGCTCAAGAATATGAATGGCTCAAAGAACTAGCCACCAAATCTGACCTTATCGAGGTCGAACCTACAGAGGGCGACCCCCCCACAAAATACCTCGTCACTCTTAAGTGCAAAGGTATGATGCTTCACCCCACCAGCGGGAAACCATGCCTCACAGCCAACCATATTATGGAGATCTACTTGCCTGCAGGTATACCCGGCTATCCCAATGAAGCACCTTACGTCCTCTGTCTCACGCCCCATTTCCATCCCAACATCAGTCCAGAAAACAACATGGTCTGCATCGGCATAGAACGAGACTGGGAGAGCTCACTGGACATAGCCTGGCTGGTTACGCACCTGGCAGACATGATTACTTACCGAGTCTATGGTTTTGAGAAACCTTACAACCAGAAAGCGGTAAAGTGGGCTAAAGCCAACAAGGCAAAACTACCGCTGGACACGCGTCTTTTATTTAAAGAAGACATAGCAGTAGCCATACCTTCTAAAGAAGCTGAAGAGGCAGAGCTCTCCTTTGAGAAACCTATTGAGGTGGCAAGGGTAGCCGCAAAGTCAACTCGGTCGGTAAAGGCAAAGCGAGCAACAAAAAAGGCCGCAACAAAAGGCAAGCAGCAAAAGACAAAGCAGGCAGCAAAGGCCAAATCTCCCAAACGAAGCACTGCACACAGTAAGCGAAAATAAAGCACCATCAGGTCTTTACCGGAGCATAGCAAAAGCACGACCAAGGAAAGGAGGAAAGAGAAAACAAAAAATGGAAAGAGAAAGAGCTAGAGAAAGGAGGAGCCAATGAAAATAAATAGGCGAACGCTATATATTCTGCTCCCGATTATTGTTTTGGCTTTGCTTGGGGCTTTCTTTGCCGGATGCGCCTGCGTCCCACCAGGAACAATGCCCCCGGTGTGCCAGCAATGGTATGAAAAAGGGAAGACAGAAGGTTACGACAGGGGTTACAACGAGGGCTACAACAGGGGTAAGGAGGACGGTAAGGCGACCGGATACAGCGAAGGTTATACTAAAGGACTGGATGAAGGCAAAAAGCTATGTCCAGAATGTCCGAAATGCCCAGAATGCCCTCAATATCAATATCCCTATTACTATCAATATCCGTATCCATATTACTATCCATATTACTATCCATATAACTATTACGGATACGGAGGCTACTCGACCGGATATAACGATTGTAAGCAGAAGTTCTGCACTCAGTGCCCAACCTGTCCGCTCTGCCCTTAGCCAGCACTCAGTTTAAAATCTCAACAAGGTGCCTTACATCTGAACAGACGCAGGGGCAGACCTTGAGGTCTGCCCCTGCCTTTTTACTATGGATACATCAAAAATCAAAAGTTAAAATGACAAATAGAAATGCAAAAATGTTATGTATTGCTCTTTAGAGTCAGAATGGTTGAACCTTGTCCTTTTTGACTTTTGACTTGTCATTTTGCCCTTTGGTATTTAACTTTTACATTTCCACAACACCTTGGCTTTTTGTCTAAAAAAGAATACAATCAGGATATCGGTTGACTCGGGGTTGCGACATCATAGCCCACTATTAAAGTTAAGCAAAAGGAGGAGAAAAATGTTAGAGGTATTTTTGACCGAAGAACAGAAGAAGCTCAAACAGGAGGTACAGGACTTCGTCAAGAGCGTGCCACGGCAGCTTATACTGGACATGGACGCCGATAAAATCAAGTTCCCCTATGAATTTGTCAGAGAGGCAGGGAGGAAAAATCTGCTTGGCCTCAGATTTCCCAAGAAATACGGTGGCAGAGAGCTTAAATGGGTGGACGAAATCCTCTACATAGGCGAGATCAATAAACTGGGCGTTCCCTTTGCCTGTCTCTGTTCAGTAGTCTCTATCGTTGGCGAAGGGCTGAATTTGTTCGGCACCGAGACTCAGAAGCAGAAATACCTCAAGCCTTTACTAGCAGGTACACAATGGGCTGGCGAGGCGCTTACTGAGCCCAGAGGCGGCTCTGACTTCTTCGGCGCCACCACCGTGGCTCGAAAGAAAGGCAATAACTATTACCTCACCGGGCAGAAGCGCTTTGTTGTCGGCTCTGAAGGCGCCGACTTCTTCCTGGTATTCGCTGTCACCAACCCCGGAGCCGGCCGAGATTCAATCAGCGCCTTCATCGTGGAGAGGGATATGGGTGTAGAGGTGAGGCACGTCTATGGCCTGATGGGCAGCCGAGGTACGGGCACAGGAAGGTTGGTCTTCCGAGATGTCCCCGTGCCAGAGGAGAATCTACTGGGGAAGGAGAACGAGGGAGCGAAGATATTCTACAAGCTGATGGTGCCAGAAAGGCTTCTTTCCGGCGGCGTGGGCGGCTCCAGAGCTATCCTGGAGATAGCCGCCAGATATGCCAACAAAAGGAAGGCTTTCGGCCAGACCATAAGAAACTTCGAAGGAGTCAGCTTCAAAATCGCTGACTGCGTAACCAAACTCGATGCCATTAGCGCCCTGTCCTACGCTGTAGCCAAAACGATAGATGACGGCGTAGGTACCCCGGGTTATCAAAGGAGACTGGTATCCGAAGTCAAGAAACTGGCAACCCAAACTCATTGGGAAGTAGTCAACGACGCCATGCAGATTCTCGGCGGCATCGGATACACCAACGTCTTCCCTGTGGAACGGGCGCTGAGAGAAGCCAGGCTAGCCATGATATGGACCGGGACTAACGAGATCATGAATTTAATCATCCAGCATGAATACTACAAAGAAATCCTGGCTAAAGGAGTCGAGGGCAGAGACATTGAAGCCGATGTTGGGCTTACTGAAGAACAGTTGGCAGAGGAGAAGATTTACGAGCCAGAACCCATACCTGCTGCACCTTAGGTGCAGAAATTCTGAATAATAAATCCAAAATACTAAACAATGCCCAAAATTCAAGTTCTCAAATGTTTAGCAACTATGCGTACATCCTTTACCTCTGTCATCCTGAGCCATCCACCTGTCATCCTGAGCAAAGCGAAGGATCCAGATTCTTCGGTCACGGAGTTTACACTGAGCCATACGAGATTCTTCGCTACGCTCAGAATGACAGAAAAGGCGAAGTGCTCCCTCAGAATGACATTTATTTTTAGACGTTTCGGTTATTAATATTTTTGGGTTTTGAGTTTGTCTAGGATTTAGAGATTAGAATTCAGAATTTTCTTAAAAAGCATGTGGCTGTAATGACCTCATCCTCCTGCCCAATGCCCAATTGACAAGAAGTTCCTCCTCTGATATTATATGCGTGGATGCGCATATACGGACAAATTTCAGAGATGCGGGAGCTAGTTAAAGCTTTTAAGGCCCTTTCCGACGAGACCAGGCTAAGGATTCTAAACCTGCTGTTGGAGCGGGAATGCTGCGTCTGCGAGGTAATGCAGGCTCTCAACATCTCACAGCCCCGCGCCTCCCGAAATTTGAGTGCCCTTTATGATGCGGGACTTCTAAAACTGAGGCGGGTAGGACTCTGGGCAGTATATTCAATAGATAAGGAAAGCCTAGGAGAATACTACGTAGATTTGATTGAGGCAGTCAGAAAAGCACTGGAAGAGAACGAAACAGCCTTGCTCGATAGACAACGGCTGAGAAGCGTCAAAAGAGTGGGGCCAGCTTGTATCCCTACCGCATGACAGTAAATCTCTTTTTGGCTAATTGTATACGTAGATGCGAATCTAGAGATATAGTCCTATGGTAAAAACTGAGACTCGAGTTCAGAAAGTGGCAGTGTTTCCATCAAAAGAATGGGTTAGTGCAGTTTTAGAAGCCGCAGAGAAAACCGAGAAATACAAAGAGGCAACAAGGCATTGGAATGGTGATTTCCTCTGCATAGGCAATGGTGACGAGGAATTTCTCAGAGAACTAGGCAGAAAAGAATTCATGAAAGGCTTTGTCAGCTTCGTGAACATGATACCACCAGAGCGTCGAACAAGGTACAAGGGTACACCCACAGGCAACGTTTTTGAAACGCTAGGTATTCCATTTGATGCTTCCGTCGAAAACTTCAATGCGGACGAAGCATTGAGAAAAGCCTCAAAGTTATCTATAGAGGATATAAGAGCCGCATCCGTATATATCTGGGTAGATTTTTGGCATGGTGCTGTCAGAAACCTGGTGCCAGTGGTTCCAGGCGAGCACGAAGATGTGACTTTTAAGCTCTCTGGGGATTACAGCGCCTGGAAATTGCTGGTCTCAGGCAAACAGGACCCCATTGTATTGATATTGCGCAATAAATTGAAGGTCGAAACTTATATGTCGCATATGCCAAATAAGGCCAGGGTGCAGATGATGAGAAACATGAAAGCAGGGATAGCGCTAGCGAAAGAGCTTTTCGCTAGTGTCCCGGTCAGTTAGACTGAGCAGCAGGAGCTAGATGGAGATTGTTTTTCAGTTTACTAAAGGAGTACTGTTATGATTCTTGATGTCCTGATGGGAGGGCTTTACGCCCTGAAGGACTATATTGCCCTGCATGTGCTTACATGTCTTATCCCGGCTTTTCTCTTAGCTGGGGGAATAGTGACTTTTGTCTCGCGAGAGGCTATTATCGGCTATCTTGGTGCTGCAGCCCGAAAGCTGTCCTCCTTCAGTATTGCCGCTGGAGGCAGCTTCTTTGTGGCGGCTTGTTCCTGCACTGTCATTCCAGTATCAAGCGGTATCTATTACGGTGGCGCTGGCATCGGTGCTGCCTTCATACTGCTCTGGGTTGCCCCGGCAGCAAATATCCTGGCTCTGGTCTATACCGGGCAAATACTGGGCACGCAGATGGTTATAGCCAGGCTAGCGAGTGCACTGCTTATGTCCTTTGCCGTCGGTTTTGTCATGGCCTACGCCTTTTACCGTGAAGAGAAAAGTCGAGTTTCTACCATCCAAATTAGCGGTGGACAGTTGATGACCAAGAAAGCGATAGTCCTGCTTCTGCTGCTGGTGGCATGGTTGCTGGCACCCAATTACATAGTGTCAAAAGGGCCATACTGGCAGAAGGTGGTTGTCTGGGCAATAGGGTTGGTAGTGGTGGCGGTCTATGCCTGGAAAACCATCGATATGGAGAAGCTCAAGGCCTGGCTCAGGGAGACATGGTGGTTTGTGCGTATAATCTTTCCTTTGCTACTGGCTGGAGTTTTTATAGTCGGGATTATCGGTGCTCTTCTGCCGCAGGAATGGGTTGAGACATGGCTCGGTGGGTCTGGCTTGAGGCAATCATTCCTGGCCACCATGATCGGAGCTATTACTTACTTTGCCACTATGACCGAGGCGCCTTTCGTGGATACCTTGATGAATTTGGGTATGGGCAAGGGACCAGCCCTAGCGCTCCTGCTCACCGGACCAGGCATCAGCCTGCCTAACTGGCTGGCAATCGCCAGAGTTTTCGGTGTAAAAAAGGCCTTAGTCTATATCCCCACAATTATAGTTCTGGGTACACTGGTGGGATGGGTAGCCGGAGCATTCTTGCACTAACCGGAAAGTGAAATAGATAGGAAGGAGTCGCATGGCAGACGAGAAACACTGGGAAGAAGGAATGAAGACCCATGAGAACATAATATTCTCCTGCTTCGGCGGTCTGTCCAACACAGGCATAACCAGCGCTCTAGCCAGCATGGAGGCAGTTAAAGAATTGGGCCTGGAGAAAGTGGCTATTGGTTGCCTGGGGGCGTTGCCGCTTGGAGTAAAGCCGGTAATAGGCAAGACCAGAGCAGCGAAAAAGGTCATCACTGTGGACGGCTGCCCGTTTGAGTGTGCCAAAAAAACTGTCGAGCAGTCCGGGTTCACACCGACCAAAAGCATTGTCCTTGTCAGGGACATAGGGATGAAAAAGAAAGCCCTGCATGAAGACATCGGCGGTGACATCAAGACACTTATGGACTACATTTCAAATGACGATGTACGAAAAGCGAAAGAGCTTATCGTGAAAGCCGTTACAGAGAGATAAAGGAGGCAAGAATGAACATAAAAATTCTGGGCACCGGATGCGCCAAGTGCCATCAGCTAGAAAAGGCTGTCGAAGAGACGGTAAAGGAACTTGGTATTGATGCCACCGTAGAGGAGGTCAAGGACATTAAGAAGTTTATAGATTACAACGTCATGATGACCCCCGGGCTGGTGATTAACGAGCAGGCGGTCAGCAGCGGCAAGGTGCCTACGAAAGCAGAGATTACACAGCTAATCATAAATGCCATGGCTATGGAAGAGCAGAAAAAGGGCTCTTAAAGTTCACGGCTTGCCCAAAGATATCTTGCATAGCCTTATACCAACCTTTGTTAAGTTAAAGCAAATTCGTAATAAGAGGAGGTTAAAGGACAACATGAGCATGCCATTTAAGGCCAAGATGCATGTGCTTCTGTTTTGCATCTTGGCAGTGGGACTGGTCTGTGCTTGCGCAAGCTCAACTCCAGCAACAACCACGCCCCCGAGCCAGCCTTCAGCAACGACTGGGACAACTAGCGAAAGGCCACCGACTTCTCCTAATATATCGGGGGCAAGTAATGTAGTAAAGGTTGTCTATTTCCATCCTCGTATCCGCTGTGGTCCTTGCATCTATGTGGAGGTACGGACTCGCGAAAATGTTGAAACATATTTCCAAAGCGAGGTTGATAGCGGCAGGCTTACTTATGAGGTTTATGACCTTGGGGACAAGGCTAATGCCGCAGTTGCCAACGAGTACAAAGTTGTTGGCTCACAGCTTTTCATCAACGTTGTGAAGAATGGCGTTGACCAAATTAAACATATAGGAGATGTCTGGATGCCGAAATACCTGAATGACCAAGAAGCTTACGACGAACTGATACAGAAGACTATTAAACAAGCCCTGAAGGACGCGAGCTGATGGATTTTGGCGGCATTCTGGGGAATTCTAACATCCCGGTACTGTCTGCACTATTCCTGGGGCTGATAACTGCTATCAGTCCGTGCCCTCTGGCTACCAACATAGCAGCCATAGCATACGTGAGCCGCAAGGTTACAGACCGCAAGTTCGCCGTGATAACCGGGGCGCTCTACACGTTAGGACGCATGTTTTCTTATTCGCTTCTAGGCATTCTCATCATAGTGGTCGGCCTGGAAATCCCTGGCGTCTCCCTGTTTCTGCAGACTGCTGGAGAGCGCATTTTAGGCCCTATCCTGATTGTGGTGGGGCTCTTGATGTTGATAATCGACAAAATCTCCTTTGGCAAGGGTGGCGGTGTGCTATCGAAGTTAGGAGGTAAAGTTGCCGACTGGGGAATGATTGGGGGATTCCTCTTGGGTGTTTTGTTTGCGCTCGCCTTTTGCCCTTACAGCGCTGTCCTGTACTTCGGCATCCTTATGCCTCTGGCGCTTCAGTCCAAAGAAGGTATACTGCTTCCAGCAATATTCGCCTTTGGCACCGGGCTGCCGGTTTTGATAATTGGCACGCTCCTGTCTCTCGGTGTATCCGGAATCACGTCATGGCTCAATGTCATTACTCGTGCCGAACGGGTCATCAGAATAGTGGTCGCCGTTGTCTTTATCGTCGTGGGTATTTACTATGTGGCACTATTGTTTAAGTAAACCTGGGAAATAATTGTCGGAACAATATAATGTGCGTTGAATTATCCAAACAAGGAAAAACATGGACCTGATTGCAAAAAACAACACAATCAGCCGAGTTTGTCTTCTCGTCTTCGTCTTACTGGCACTGCTCTGGCTCTGTGCCTGCCAGAGTGAAAGTGCCAATCTGGATGACGAGAGCTCCTACCTTGCCGAGATTCCCCTAGAGAGCGTACTGGGCAATGGCAAGCCTACTCTTGCCGAGTTCGGGTGGAGAAAGTGCATACCGTGCAAAGAAATGCGCCCCATACTGGAGGAGCTGGACCAGAAATACAAAGGAAAAGTTAACATAGTGATTGTCGAAATCCCATTCCACGAAGACCTGGCAGAAAAGTATGGCATCAGGTTTATGCCTATCCAGATTTTTTTCGACAGCAACGGGGAAGAGGTTGCTCGTCACGCCGGCTTCCTGCCAAAAAATGAAATCATTGCCACATTTGAGGCTATGGGAGTGAAATAATTTGACTGCTAAAATCCTGTGCAAGGGGGAGAGCATACTAATGTCCTTGCCAAGAATGATTCGTATTATCCTCTTTTTAAGCCTTGTATCAGTGCTGCTCTGCTCTTGTACCAGTCCAGCCTCCACATCGCCCATACCGTCAAAACAGGCTCCAGCCCAGCTATCAGAGCCAGCCGACAAGGTAGAGCTTGTCTTTTTCCACCGACCTCGCCGCTGTGAGGCTTGCATTTTCGCTGAGCAACGTATTGGCTACATCGTGAAAACGTTCTTCGGGGACGAGCTACAGAGCGGCAAATTGACCTTGGAGGTCTATGACCTGGGGGATAAGAAAAGTGCTGCCACTGCCAGCAAGTACGGTGCCATTGGTACACAGTTGTTCATCAATGCCATAGAGGACGGCGTTGACCATATCAGACATATCCAGGAGATTTGGTATTGGGGTTGTATAGACAATGAAAGTGTCTTTGACGAAACGGTCAAAAACATTATTCAAAAAGCGCTTTATGGCAGGTAGTAATGTGGTGTTGCATAGGTGGGATAGAGCGCTTGAATGTGAGGAAATGAAGCGTAACATTTTGCTGCTGAACTACTTCGCCATCATAACGGTTATGGGTTCTAGTTGTGTCTCTACGCCACCGGACGTCACGGCAATTGGCTTCATTGTATCAGCATCAGTGAACTGGGATGATGACCTTGAGCCGGACGGTGTTGCATTCGCATTAAGGCCGCAGGACGCTGACGGTTTCATGGTCAAAGCTGAAGGTAGCCTCGGTGCCAAGTTGTGGTCACAGCCGGACCGTTTCGCAGAGAAAAAGGGTGAACTAATCCAGGAGTGGAATAACATACATGTGACAAGGAGAGACTACAGCAAAAAAGATTTGGCAGCCAGAATACGTTTGGAGTATGCCGATTATAAACCGGCTCCCGGCGAATGCGGTATCTTGGAGGTGATATTCACATTGCCATCGGGGAAAGCTTTCACATTTTCCGAAAGCAAAATAAGTCTAAACCCACCGCCAGGAATGAGCGAACAACTTGCTCCCGGTTGTTGTCCCTGAAACTGTTAGGTGATTTGACTTACTGAGATGGCTATCAGAAAGATGAACCGCAGATTACGAAATTCAAAGTATAGGAGGCAGAAATGTTCGAAAGGATATTGTATCCAACAGATTTCTCAGATGTATCGAAGAAAGCTCTGGAGTACTGTAAGAAACTGAAAGAGGCAGGAACCAAGAAGGTTATAGTCCTGCACGTAATTGAAATGGACCCCAATATTGAAAAGGTACCGGCAAACATCAAAGAGGTATTTAAGAAAGAAGTAGAGCAAACGGCACGCAAGGAAATCGAAGCTATAGCTGCCGAATTAAGGAAGACTGGCTTCGATGTCACCGTGCGGATTGAGCTAGGCAGCCCGGTAAAAGAAATATTAAAGGTGGAAGGCGAAGAAAATGCCTCCGCCATAGTTCTTGGCTCACATGGGAAGAGCAATATTAAGGAGATACTTATAGGCTCCGTCTCGGAAAATGTGGTAAGGAAATCCAGAGTGCCGGTGCTTGTAGTGAAAAGATAGAAGAATAACGAAACCGAGAGGAAAATGACAGAGGTCACGTACGTTTTCGCTTTTACAGGGGGGCTACTTTCCTTCGTATCTCCCTGCGTCTTGCCGTTGGTACCAGCTTACCTAGCTAATCTGGCAGGCATCACCGCTATTGACCAAAGTGCCAGAAAAAGCCGTTTGCCGGCATTGCTACACAGCCTCTGCTTTGTACTTGGCTTTTCTCTTATCTTCATCACTTTAGGGGCTTCGGTGGGCTTAATAGGCACAACCATAACTGCCCATTCAAATTTGCTGCGGCAAATAGGTGGTGGTCTAATTACTGCATTCGGCGTGTTCCTTATAGTTGCCTACAAGGTGCCCTGGTTAAATTACGAGAAACGCCTCAGTCCAGTGCTAAGCAATAACCCCGGTTACCTACGGTCTATCGGTATCGGAGCCGCATTTGCTCTCGGCTGGACTCCGTGTATCGGCCCGATATTAGGTGCCATTCTGACATTAGCCTGGAGCTCACAGACGGTAGGCCACGGCGCATTTTTGTTAGCAATCTATTCTTTGGGATTAGGCATACCCTTTATACTTATCGGCCTGCTCTGGGGTGCGATTACGCCTCTTTGGAAAGGCATATCACGCCATTTGGGCACGATATCCTTAATCAGCGGGGCACTGCTCATAATTGTAGGAATACTTATGCTCACAGGACAATTGTCTTGGCTCAGCCAGTTCGCTTGATCTCCAAACAATATGATTAAGGTGCATTGGATATTATGAGAAGCAATTTATCAATAGCAATAGCAGTGCTCCTGTCCTCGATATTGATAATATCTGGCTGTGCTACTTCACAGCGTCCTGAGGTAGAGGAACAGGCTCCTGATGTCCCTGAAATAACCGAGGTGGGTGCCAAAGCGGGGTCCGAAATCGGCAAGATTGCTCCTGACTTCACTCTCCAGACCCTAGATGGCAAAAGCGTAGCATTGAGCGATTTCCGCGGCAAGATGGTAATGCTTGTATTCTGGGTAATGGAGTGCAAAGAATGCATCCGTGAATTGCCTCATATACAGGCTTTTTTTGACCGAAAGATAAGTGACAGCCTTGTAGTCCTCACAGTCAATGTCGCAAATAGTATGACTGATGTAGAGGAGTTTGTTAGCAAAAACAAATACACTTTTCCGGTACTGCTCGACTTAGATGCGGAGGTATGTATAAAGTACCGGCATGGTGCACCAACAACCTTCTTTATCGACGCCAACGGCACCATTCTAGAAATAAGAGACGAAACTTTCCAGAGCCAAGACGAGATCGAAAGCATATTACAGTCCCTTGGAGTTGATTAAGTTTGAAACAATGAAATGTTAACCCGTTTACCAGGCTGGCCGTGTGTCAATGCACGCCAAGTCTGAAGGCAAACTGTTAATACAGGAAGGATGTAAAGCGATATGAAAAAGTCGACAAAAGTCAAGATGCCTAGTCTCCTGCTCGCAATCTCGATAATTGGAGTGCTATGCGCCTGTGGAGGACAGACTTCAGCAACGAGTACACCAAAAGACAAGTCTTCGGGGACATCTGGAATCTCATCTTCTTCAGATGAGCAGCGAGGTCCACCCGACAGGGTTGATGTCGTCTATTTCACACAGGGTAGGCCCTGCCACTGCATCGCAGTGGTGGGTGACGCTATTCAAACTACCATGTTCTTTAATTTTCAGGATGAACAGTCAAGCGGTAAACTGACTTTCCAGGTGGTCGATTTGGATGACCCGAAGAATGCCGTTATAGCCAAAAAATATAACGCAACTCCGTTCATCTTGTATATTCTTGAGGTTAGAGGACAACATGAGCGGATTATCGATGTGCCAGAAATCTGGTCACCACGCAGACAGTCTATCGAAGAAATAGTGAAGCGCAAAATCGAGCAGAGCCTGAATGGAGAGCTTTGATGGATATGTTTGGTGTCGCTGCAACCTCCAATATGTCAATTCTTTTAGCGCTGCTGGCTACTGCTTGGATTCAGTATAAAACATCACGTATAAATCAACTGCCCAGATTATGAAAGTCTCCAAAATTGAACGGACTTATCTTTCCTTGCTTGCGCTGATGGCGTTCGGCTTGCTGGCTGCGTGTTCCAACACAGCCTCAACAGCCGGGCCAACGGAAAAGTCTCCACGTCCACCCGACAGGGTAGACGTTGTCTACTTCCACCTTGGCGAGGCCTGTCATTGCATGGACCCGATGGGTGATTGTATCCACAAAACCATATGGTTAGACTTTCAGGACGAACTGGCTAGCGGTAGGCTGACTTTCCAGAGGCTGAAACTAGATGACAAGAACAATGCCGATATTTCTGAAAAATATAACGCAACTCCCTTCTCCATGTTTATCAACACAATGAGAGGAGATACTGAAAACATTATCGCTGTACCTGAGATTTGGCCCAATCGGTATGAATGCGATGCACTTGAAGAATTAGTGAAAAGAAAGATACGGCAAGCCTTAATGGGGATAGGTGAGGATTCTGAACAATAAAACAGACTGTCATCGAGGAAAACCTCAAAGAGGTAGATATCATGGCAAGGAAAAAGGCAAAAAGAGCTGGCAAAACCACGGCTGGGAAAACCAGAGCTAGAATAAGCCTGGTTGCCGGTATCCTCATTGGGCTTACATTTCTGGTATCAGGCACGGGCAAAATAATTGGCGTAGAAGAGACGCCAGCCCAGGTTGTTGACTTCATCAGTCACTTCCTCCCCGCTGTCTTTATAACTCCAGCGACCATCTATTTTCTTTTCTATATTTTCATACCTCATATCATGCCCTGGGCGGAAGTCATATTAGGAACTTGTCTACTCATTGGTTTTTTACCTCGCCTTATGGCTGTTCTCTGCCTTCCACTTCTATTGGCATTTATGGGAACAAACATGTGGTCGATTATACAGGGGGGATATGCCACCTGTGCCAGTTGCTTCGGCATCTGGGAAAAGTATTTCGGCTCGCTCACACCTACTCAGTCTCTAATTTACGACCTCGTCCTTTTTGCATTTGCCATTGTGATAATAATCTTCCACCCGGGTGGTTTCCTTTCCAGCAGGAAGTGGCTGGTAAAAGGAAAGAAGTTTGATTTGGCAACGCTAAAGACTAAAGTACGTTTCTTCGGTGGACAGTTACGGAACCTGAGGCTAAAAGCTATGGCGTACTTCAACCTGACCCTGAAAAAGGCCAGGGAACATCCTCGCATTGCGATTTCTACAGGAATTTGCCTTCTTATCCTGATTGCCGGCGTCGTCGCCCTAGTATCTATCAGGCCTACTACCCCCAAAAATGATGTTACAGCAGGGGTTGTAGTGGTCTCTGACATGTCCGTTTCAGAACTATCTGAGACGAGTGCTGTTATCTCCTGGGTGACAGACAAGCCAACTGCCAGCAGCATTGAAGCATACACAGAAGATGGAATTTTCACCATTACTGTGACCGATAAGAAACAGGTTACTGCTCATAGACTGCTCGTTGCCGGGCTTACCAGTGGTACAAACTATTACTTTAAGCTTTTATCTGAAGATAAGCAGGCGATATCCGGAGAGCATCCCTTCTCAACGCTAGCTGAAGTTATCAGCCCACTCATGATTTCTGATATTAAAGTATCATACACAACCGACACTGACGCTACCATAACCTGGGTAACAAACAGACCAGCCACCAGTGAAATCCGATATTGGGACCCTAGCTCTATAGAACGGCTGACCGAATCAAGCGACGAATCTACTACCAACCACACCATCAATTTAACCTCGCTGAAAGCTGGCGCGGTCTACCACTATCAGGTAAAGTCAAAAGATGCCGAGGGAGACCAGGCAATATCGTCCCGTCTTGCCATGAGCTTTCTCATAGGAGAACCGGCGCCCGATTTTACGCTCAACTCCCTTGATGGCAGGACCATAACACTGAGCGATTACCGTGGGAGATGGGTGATGCTGGACTTCTGGATATGGACCTGCTCAGCCTGCAGAACAAAGTTACCTATAATTCAGGAGGTTTATACCAGAATACCAAAGGGGAAACTAGCAATACTCGGTATCCACTACCTAGGGAGAGAATCAATAATTCGCACCTATGTCAAGGGT
>VGNX01000032.1 GCA_016865855.1 Chloroflexota bacterium
ATAGCGTTCTCGCACTGCCTCGGTATATTCTTGTATGCTGCCTCGTGTCATGTTTGCCTCCTCTGGGTAACACTATTTTTGAGGCAACGATACCACTTTCGGTAACAATAATTATGAGGCAATTCGAAAACTTGACAACTTGCAACTGAGTCCCTATAATAAGAAGAAACCACCTGCTTCTACACCCAAGCTTGTTATTTGCTTAAAGTTTCTCCCACAATGAACTGTACAGAATATGCTCACATAGCTAGAACTAGATTATGGTGACACGTATATTCACTTCCCTGGAAAAACCTCGCCTCATGAGAGAACTGGCTTCTCGAAATCAGAATAAGCATCGGTTCCGCTAATGAGCAAATATATCTTCGTCACCGGCGGCGTAGTCAGCTCAGTAGGCAAAGGTATCAGTGTCGCTTCCATCGGCAGAATCCTGAAAAGCCGTGCTATTTCAGTCTCCGTACAGAAGCTGGACCCATATCTTAACGTTGACCCGGGAACCATGTCTCCATATCAGCACGGCGAGGTTTTCGTCACCCAGGACGGCGCTGAGACCGACCTTGACCTGGGACACTACGAGAGATTCATCGACGTCGATTTGACCTCTGCTTCCAATGTTACCTCAGGCCAGATTTACTCGGCGGTTATCGCCGGGGAAAGACGAGGAGATTATCTTGGTGGCACTATCCAGGTAATTCCGCACGTCACCAATGAGATAAAGCGGAGGATAAGAGAGGTAGCCCAGCTCTCAGGCGCTGAGGTAGTTATCGTTGAGGTTGGTGGTACTGTCGGCGACATCGAAGGCTTGCCATTTTTAGAAGCCATCCGCCAGATGCGAAATGAAGAAGGCAGGGACAATGTCCTCTACGTCCACGTTACCTTCCTACCACACATCGCCACCACCAACGAACTTAAGACCAAGCCAACTCAACACAGTGTTAACGAGTTAAGACGCATCGGCATCCAGCCAGACATCATTCTGTGCCGGTCGGATTATGAGATTCCCCAAAGTCTGAAAGACAAGATATCCCTATTCTGCGATGTGGATAAAGAAGCGGTCATACCACTGGTCACCGCCGAGACCATTTATGAGGTGCCGCTGATGCTTGAGGAAACTGGCATGAGCGATTTAATTATTTACCGCCTCAGGCTTGAAGCTAAAGATGTTGATCTTACCGAGTGGCGGGAGATGGTAGCCAAGCTAAAAACTCCCAAGGAGCCGGTAACCATAGCTCTTGTGGGCAAGTATGTAGAGCTTCGAGACGCATACTATTCAGTACGAGAAGCTCTGTGTCATGCTGGGCTGCACCACGACCGGCAGGTAAACATCATGTGGGTTCAGTCCGAAGACTTGCAGTGCAACGGCAATGTAAACTTATTGAAGTCAGCCCAGGGTATCATTGTCCCCGGCGGCTTCGGTTACCGCGGCATAGAAGGCATGATAACTGCGGCTAATTATGCCCGCCAGAACAATATCCCCTATCTAGGCTTATGCTTGGGCATGCAGGTCGTGGTTATTGAATTCGGGCGCTATGCTCTGGGCAGCAAACAGGTCAACTCTACTGAATTTGACCCCGACACCCCGTATCCAGTAATAGACCTGATGCCGGAACAACATGAGATAACCGACATGGGCGGCACTATGAGGCTAGGTACCTATCCATGCCACCTGGTTCCCCTGACACAAGCAGCCAGAGCTTACGGAGAAACCATAGTTCACGAGCGCCACCGTCACCGATTTGAGTTCAACAACCGCTTCCGCGAGCCGCTGGAGCAGAAAGGACTTATCCCCAGCGGGCTATCGCCAGATAATCGACTGGTTGAGATAGTTGAAGTCAAAGACCATCCCTGGATGGTAGCTTGCCAGTTTCACCCCGAATTCAAGTCACGCCCCAATCACCCACACCCCCTGTTTTACAGCTTCGTCGGGGCTGCCAAGAAAACTTTGGTTGAAGGCACTCAAGTGACACTACCACTATCATGAAACTATTATGTGTCTAATCACCTTTGGGAGGAGCAAATGCGGCTATTTCTAGATACAGCTAACGTCGAACATATCCGCCATGGGGTCAGGCTGGGAGTAATTACCGGGGTGACCACTAACCCCAGCCTGGTATCCAAAGAGGGCAATATAGATTATAAACGCCATGTGCAGGAAATCTGTTCTATCGTCCCTGGCCCGGTATCAACCGAGGTATTGAGCCAGGATGCCTCGGGGATGGTTGTCGAAGCCAGAGAGGTTGCCTCCTGGGCAGAAAATGTGGTGGTAAAAATACCGGCCAGCTTACAAGGTGTTGAAGCTACCTACGAACTAGCTAAGGAAGGCGTGAAGGTGAACTTCACCCTGTGTTTTTCTGTAAATCAAGCCCTCCTCGCCGCTTTAGCCGGAGCTACCTTTGTCAGTCCCTTTGTCGGCAGACTTGATGACATCGGCGAAAATGGCATGAGACTGGTAAAAGAGATTGTCGCAGTGTACAAGAACTATCCTGATTCGATTAAGACGCAGGTAATCGCCGCCAGTATCAGGCATCCGCAGCACTGTATCGAGGCAGCCCAAGCTGGCGCCCAAATCTCCACTGTTCCGTACCAAGTGCTGATGCAGATGATTCAACATCCGCTGACCGATATCGGCATCAGGCGATTCCTGGAGGACTGGAACAAAGTAATGGGATCTACTGTGTTGAAA
This sequence comes from Chloroflexota bacterium, assembly GCA_016865855.1. GTDB lineage: Bacteria > Chloroflexota > Dehalococcoidia > GIF9 > UBA5629 > 9FT-COMBO-48-23. The sequence goes on from VGNX01000032.1 coordinate 2,684, forward strand.
TCAAAGGTTTCGTAGAGTTGTCTTGTCACCCTGAGCAACAGCGAAGGGTCTCTAGATTCTTCGCGAGCTTGTCCTGAGCGAGATTCTTCGGTCGCTTCGCTCCCTCAGAATGACAGGAGAAGGACTCCCTCGGAATGACAAGCGAAGGGCTCAGAATGACAGTAGAGAAAGGCCGAGATTGCCACGTCGCTATCGCTCCTGGCAATGACGGAAAAAAGGCTCGGAATGACAGAAGGGGACAGGCTCAAAATGACAGGAGAAGGTTACTTTTGTAATACAGGCTGTCCGAAAATGTAGCCCCGACCCTTTAGGGTCGGGTTCCCGAGGCTAAAGCCTCGGCTCTACATGTTTAATGTGTATCACCAATGTAACTATACCTTCTCCCACAAAGTGGAGAGAAAAATTGTCACATAGAGTTTTCGGACAACTACAATAGTAAATATGTGAGAGGTTACTAACATGAACATTGCTGAACTTGAAATTAAAACTCGAGATGAATTGGTCGATATGGCCAAACAACAGGGAGTTGAAGGCTACAGCGGGCTTAGGAAACAAGACCTTATCATGCGGCTTGTCCAAGCCCAGGCTGAACAGCAGGGCTACCTATTCGTCTCCGGTATCCTGGACGGTGTGAGCGAGGGCTATGGCTTCCTGCGCCAGGATAGCCTCCTCCCCAGCTCCAACGATATCTACATCTCCAACTCGCAGATTCGCCGCTTTAGCCTAAGGCCCGGTGACACCGTCTCCGGACAGGGCAGGCCCCCTAAAGAGGGCGAGAAATACTGCAGCCTAATCCGTGTCGAAGCCATTAACGGACTCGACCCGGAGCAATCTAAGAGCCGACCTCATTTCAGCTACCTGACACCGACTTTCCCCGATAAGATGTTCAACTTAGAGACCAATCCACATTTCTTATCAACGCGGCTTATAAACTTGATAGCTCCTATCGGCCGAGGTCAACGTGGGCTTATTGTGTCGCCACCTAAAGCTGGCAAAACCGTGCTCCTCAAGCACATAGCCAATGCCATCATCACCAATTATACCGAACCTCACCTCATGGTCTGTCTCATCGGTGAAAGGCCTGAAGAAGTCACCGACATGAAGCGCTCGGTGAAAGCCGAAGTTGTTGCCGCTACTTTTGATGAGCCTCCGGAGACCCATACCCGCGTAGCTGAACTAGCCCTGGAACGAGCCAAAAGACTGGTAGAAATAGGTAAGGATGTAGTCATTCTACTTGATGGTATTACCCGGCTGACTCGCGCTTATAACCTGGCGATGCCTCCCAGCGGGCGAACTCTATCCGGAGGTATTGATTCGGTAGCCCTTTATCCGCCAAAGCGCTTCTTCGGCGCAGCCCGTAATACTGAAGAGGGCGGCAGTCTGACCATCATCGCCACCTGCCTCGTCGACACCGGCAGCCGCATGGACGAGCTGATTTACGAGGAATTTAAAGGCACTGGCAATATGGAACTACACCTTGACCGCCACCTGGCTGAAAAAAGAATCTTCCCGGCAATGGACATGCTACACAGCGGCACCCGCCGTGAAGAGCTTCTGCTTGATGAGACCACATTGAAACAGGTCTGGCTGCTCCGGCGTATAGTCAATATGCTGGCTGAAGACTCGCCGAACAGCACCGAAGCTACCGAAAGACTTCTTGACCGCCTAGCTAAAACCCAAACCAATGCTGAATTTCTGGCAACCTTATCCAAAGACATTTAAGGAAGCATTCTTCTGTCATTGCAAGGGGCGTAAGCCCCGAAGCAATCCCAAGGATTGCCACCCCTTCGCTAGGTTCAGGGTCGCAATGACGAAGGAATCTGCTCAACAATTTCAGACGACCAATTGTATATTGAAGAGTTGACTCTATTGACTTTCACCCATTTCGTGTTATGATAACAAGCAAAACTGCTTGGAGGAAGCGATGAAAGTAGGAGCTACGGCTACAGCACTCGCCTTTCTGGCGTTGGCTGTGTGCCTAATACCAGTGCCAGTCCATGCCGGTTACCTATCGTTGAGCCTAGCACAAGGAATCGTCGGCACAAACGTGACAATTCCGTCTGTATCTGGCTACGGTATGGGCAATTACCAGCTTTACTGGGGTGAAACTGACCAGCTTATAGGCCAAGGTGAAATCAAGCAGGGCGTCGCCTCAATCGCTTTCATCGTTCCAGAAGCTGCCAGAGGTAAGCACAAGGTCACTCTAAAAATAGCCGGCGATTTCTTCACTACTGAATTTACCGTCATTCCATCTATCAGCCTTAGCGTCGACCAAGGGCCCGTGGGCTCAAACCTGACGGTCGCCGGAAGGGGCTTCAATAGCAACGAGTCAGGCATCCAGATAGTCTATGATGGCAGCCCATTGGAAACCGGAATCACAGCCAACAATAAAGGAAGCTGGCAGAGCATCTTCAAAGTCCCGGCTAGCAGTCGGGGCCAACATACTATCGACGCTATGGGCACCACACCAGCTTCTGAAGTTGAAGACAAGACCTTCACTGTAACCCCAAAAATCGACATCAACCCGTCGTCTGGATGGGTAGGCACGGTAGTGGGCATATACGGTAGCGGCTTCGCCAACGGGGAAACTAACATCAAGGTGACCTACGATGGCGGAACAATAAAAACCGGGATAGCCGCTGATGCCAAGGGCTCATGGGAATCCAATTTCTCGATCCCAGCATCCGCTAAAGGCGGTCATGAGGTGCTAGCTTACGGAGCGATTACACCCGAAATTGATGTAACTGCGGCTAGCTTCTCTGTGTCTCCGGGGATAAGGCTTGAACCAGTCTCTGGTTACCTAGGTGGCGCCATTAATGTCGGTGACAGTCTCTGGGTCAGCGGCGTTGGTTTCGAAGTCAACGAAACCAGCATCAAGGTTACTTTTGACGGCACTTTGGTTGTGAGCAATATCGTCGCCGACGCCAAAGGCTCATGGTCAGACAGATTAGAGGTGCCTCCGTGTACCAAGGGTGAGCACACCATTAATGCTTCCGGAGAAATAACTAAAGCCAGCGATATTGTCGACGCCGTCATAATCATCTCACCAAAAATGGAGCTGAGTCCGACTTCAGGAGCTATAGGTACTGACATAACTGTTCATGGCACCGGTTTTTCAGCAAACCAGATTATAACCATCAGCTACGATGGAGCTAAGGTGGCCACCGGCGCAGCTACAGATACCAAAGGCAACTTCACGACTAGCTTCAAAATCCCAAAAGGCAAAGCTGGCGACCATACTGTAACTGTCACTGACGCCAAAGCCTCCGTGTTCTCATCAAACCTGAGCGTAGAATCAACACCACCACCCACACCCCGCCTTATATCCCCAGAAGCTGGCGCTGAGTTCGGCTTCATTGGCAAAACCACCGTTACCTTCGATTGGTCAGACGTCGAAGACCCTAGCGGAGTCTATTATGTGCTGGAAATAAGCCCTAGCGCTGATTTCGCTGGCACGATAATTCGTAAAGAAGGTCTGACTGCGTCAGAGTACACACTGACCGAAGACAATGCTCTGGCCAAAGGGAACTACTATTGGAGGGTCAGAGCTGAAGATGGCGCTGAGAATCAGAGCGACTGGACGAACGGGCAGCTTTTCAAGGTTGGTGGTGTGGACTGGTGGCTGCTGCTAGTCATTGCCTTAGTTGCCATCGTTGTAATCATCATCATCTGGCGTTTCGTATCTGTCAGCCGGCGGGATGAATGGAAATAAACGAGCTAAACTTGACAAATAGACGGGTTATAGCTTAATATTGAAAAAACTGAATAATTTAGTCAGTGAAAGTAAGGAGGTATCATGAGACTATTGGTTATCGGACTGGGACAATGTGGCTCCCGAGTCGCCGATCAGTTTGTCCGCCAAAATAAGCGGGCACAAGCGCAGTGGGGCATCAATATAGTCACTGGCACCTTTGCCGTCAATACAGACCAGACCGACCTCACTGGCTTAACTCACATCGGCTCCGATTTTATGCACCGCATTCTCATCGGTGGGCGCAAGACCTGGGGACACGGTGTGGGCAAGATAAACGAGATGGGGGCTGAGTTAGCCAGAGAAGACGGTGACAAGGTGGTCGATGCTGTCAGGACTGCACCTAATTTCTACCAGACCCATGCGTTCCTGCTCATCGCCGGGGCAGCCGGTGGCACAGGCTCCGGTGCCATATCCGTAATCGCCCAAATGCTCAAGGAGCGATATGTAGGCAAGCCGGTTTATGCCCTGGTTGTTCTTCCCTTCGAGCACGAAGAGATGGCCGAGCTGAGAAGCGTTTATAATACGGCGACTTGTCTAAAGTCAATACAGTCAGTGGCTGACGGCGTCTTTCTGGCGGACAATCAACGCTATGTCAGAAAGGACGCCAGCCTGTCAATGAACCTGGAAAGGATAAACTCAACAATTGCCGAACCTTTCTACGACATGATGTGTGCCGGCGAGATAGTCAAATACAAATACGTCGGTGCTAAGGTATTGGATGCTGGTGACATTATGCAATCCATCGATGGCTGGACGGCCATCGGTGTTGGCAGAACCGGAATACCGCGCGCTTTCCGCTTCCCCTGGGAACTGGCCAAAGTCAGCTTCAAGGAGAAGGGCGAGGAGACTCTGAGGGCTATGCAGGCAATGGACGCCGCCTTTAGCGAACTTTCTATCAACTGCAGTCCTGAGGATGCCGGCAGAGCGTTGTATCTTATGTCAGCACCGGCCAAGGACATGTCTATGGATATAGCTAAGGGTCTAGGTGACTATCTGAGAGAGCTGGCAGAAAACGCCGTAATCAGAGCTGGTGACTTCCCCAGAGGTGGGACCACCGTTGATGTCACCGTAATACTTTCTCAGCTGGCCTTTGTCCAGAAGGTAAGAGACTACTACGACAGGGCTACAGCCTTTGCCCAGACACAGAAGGAACGGATAAAGGAAACCACAGGCAGACTCCGTGACATGGAGGAAGCTGCTAAAGGATTACCCAGCCTTATCTAACCACTTTGAATCGTAATTGTTCACAGATGCGGAGGCGAGGTTCAAACTTCGCCTCTTTTTGTTCTTATTTTAAGAGGCTGTCCGAAAACTCTATGTGACAATTTTTCTCTCCACTTTGTGGGAGAAGTTATAGTTACATTGGTGATACATATTAAACATGTAGACCCGAGGCTTTAGCCTCGGGAACCCGACCCTAAAGGGTCGGGGCTACATTTTCGGACAGCTCGTTAAATGCTCGCCATCAACCGGATAATAGCCCTCTAGCCTTTCGTGGCACACACCTGTTAGCCGCCTGAACCACCAGAGCCAGACTCATCAGGTAGTCATCATGACCATCGCTGGGATCAACAAAAAAGTTCAAGGTCTGGTTAGGCCTGTAGATGCTCTTGGCTTTCTCTAGCTCAAACATCAGCTCCCTGTAATCTTCAGAGCCGTCCTGCTTATAAAGCTTGAGCCTGCCTGAGTTAATGGCAGCCAACAAATCGAAACCCACTTCCGATTTCGTCTTTTGGGTGAATTTAAAGGGTAAAACTTTGCTACCTAACGACTTACGCAAAAAGCTGGTGATGGGCTCGCCGACACCCGTGGCGTCGGTGACAATTCGACTGCAACTCCAGACATTTTTGAGTATGTCCACCATCTGAGGATAGAGTTCGGAGTGCTTCTTGCCCACCCAGCTATAGTGCTCCACCACATGTATTCTGGGCTCCTTGGTCATAATGTCAGCAGCATTATGTATAACCTCGGCAACGGTTATGACCGTGGCATCCCTACCTGAGCGAGTTAGAATCTCGTCTTCAAGCTGCTCGGACTCGCCGGCGAAATCTATGCCAGCTACGTAGGTCCTACATTCCTCAGGTTGGCTAAGCCTAGCATGATTGCCTCGGAGCTGGGCGATTTGCTGGCTTGTCAGGAAGCCACCGCCGCCTCGAATTGGCAGGAGGGCATATTGAGTCCTGAACAAGGGATGCTCTTCGCCGAGGCGCTCCCGCTCAGACTCAACAAAGTCTTTGTAGCTAGAATTGTATCTGCCTACTTCCTGCCAGTCATACCGGAAATGGCGTTTGATACCGTCCGTCTTCTCCAGTTCCAGGTTGGTCTGTTTGACCTCTTCGAGCAAGGTGGTATCATCCCAGGTTGTGCCATAGTGAACGGTGGTGGCGTTTGAAGCTGAGGCCATTGGCCTGAACTCCTTGGTGTATTTGTCCTTGGCTACGTCTTGGGACTCATCAATCTCTAAAAGGATGTCAGCGGTATGACCGACAACTGAGCTAGACTCATCGGCAGACAGGAATATCTGGCGGGCACTGCCCAGCCTAACCATGTAGCCAGCCTCGGTGAACCAGATGCCACCGAAGCCGAAGTCGTCCAGCCTTTCCTTAAGCCGTCTCATAGAGATGATTGTCTGCGGCTTGAAGGTCGGGGAACATTTGATGGCGCTGCCACCGGCAGCCATGAACATTGTCAGCAGCAACACTTCGAGGTGGGCAGAAAGCTCATTCTTACCACCTTGGCGGGCGATCTCGACTGAAAAGGTCAAGCCCAAATTGCCTTGAATACTTTCCAAAACTGCCTTAGCTACTTCTGCTTGGTATGGACGTAGTTTCATATCAAAAATCAAAGAGCAAAAGACAAAATGACAAATAAAAATTCAAAATTTTTGACCTCTCATTTGTAGTTTTGATTTTTTATATTTGAGTTTTAATTTCATTTTATCAAGGCCCTAATCCCCAGAGGGATAGCTATTTCAGTTAAAACTTTGGTGATGGCCTCCTTAAGCGACTTCTTCTGTTCCTTGGTGATGTTGTAGCGAGTGGTGACAAGGCGAGCGATGGTGCTAGCTACCTTGAGATGAAGGTCGAATCTCTCCGGCTTTGCTACTATAAGTTCCCTGAGTTTAACGCGGAATATAGCAATCTCCTCATCAATGCCATCTATGCCTCTGGCTTCTTCAAGCTCCAGCCTTTCGGCTTCATTGAGTGCCTGACTGTAAAACCCGTGCCTTTTGCCTTTTGTGGCGCTTTTTCTTGCCATTTTCCATTGCCTTGATAAGCCCATAGATGAGAACATAGGCAGCTAGATCATACCTCCGCTCGTCTAAAGCTATCTTTAATAATTTCGCCATAATCAGCACTATATTAGCACTAATGTTCTAATAAGACAAGCCAAACCTGTCGCTCTTTAGTATTATCCTCTCCTGGCACTTGCTTTCTTGCCATTGCGAAGCACGCAGTGGTGAAGCAATCTATTGACAGTAACGTAAGGTTCTTCGCTGCGCTCAGAATGACACCCGTAGCTGCGACCCTTCAGGGTCGCTCCGGTAAGGTTTCGGCGGGGCTAAAGCCCCGCAGCTACATGTGTTTCGCAAACACGCTCTTCTTCGACGAGAGAGGGTGAGTTTGGGGATGAATCAACCGGTATGTTATACTTGTAGCCCAAAAGTTGTTAATTTCACTCGCTCCGGAGGCTGATTTATGAGAGATAAACTCAGGTTTGTTCTTTTTTTGTGTGCCACTTTGCTGCTGCTGGCATGTGCTAATCCAGTACAAAAACATCTTGAGCAGGGTGACGCCTATCGTGACCAGAACCAATGGGATGAAGCTATTAGCGAGTATAGTAAGGCAATCGAGCTCAACCCCGAGCTAGCATTGGCCTATAGCAAGCGGGGCTGGGCTTACGCCACTAAAGGAGAGTTGGGGATGGCTCTTGGTGATTTGAACAAGGCGCTAGAGCTAGACCCCAAACTGATTGAGGCATATAATCACCGAGCCTCCGTTTATCATGCTCAGGAGCAGTGGGACATGGCTATCGCCGACTTAAACAAGGCTATCGAACTCGACCCGAAGCTGGCTGTGTCTTATAGCAATCGGGGTTGGACTTATGCTGGCAAAGGGCAATTTGAGCAGGCTCTTGCTGATTTAAACAAGGCTATCGAGTTAGACCCTAAACTGGCCGAGGCATATTACAATCGAGGCTTAGTCTACAATAGCCAACAACAGTGGGATATGGGCATTGCAGACTTGAACAAGGTAATCGAGCTTGACCCGACTAATTTCATGGCCTACAACGACCGTGGCTCTGCCTATACTAATATCGGGCAACTGGATGCGGCTATCGCCGACTTAAACAAGGCTATCGAACTCAAACCTGACTATGTGTGGGCCTATTACAACCGTGGCTTGATCTACAAAGAACAGGAGCAATGGGACCAAGCTATCGCCGACCTCAGCAAAGCCATAGAACTCGAACCAAATCTAGCCATCGTCCGCCAGGAACTGGCCGAGGCTTATGCTGAACGTGGCTATGATTATCGCATTAAAGGACAACGGGACCCGGCTATCGCTGACCTGACCAAAGCTGTAGAGCTGAATCCATATCTAGCCTTCGCCTACCTCCATCGGGGAATAACCTACAATGACCAGGGCCAATGGGACCTGGCTCTTGCCGATCTGAACAAAGCCATCGAGCTCGAACCTAATTACCCTGCGGCATATAACAACCGGGCCTATACCTATATCAACATGGGACAATTGGACAAGGCAATCGCCGATTACAGCAAGGCAATTGAGCTTGCCCCCAGCTACGCCTTGGCTTATTACAATCGGGGAATTGTATATTATAATACGGGACGGGCTGATTTGGCTATTGCCGACCTGAATAAGACTATCAAGCTATCAGATGACGCTGACCTGACTGCAGCAGCCAGGGAACGCATAGCAGAAATCCAGCGCAGAAAGTAGTGCCAGGCTTTAGCCTCGCTACTACTAAATCCTAAATTCCAAATCCCAAGCACCAATGACCAAAAACAATTGATTGTCATTGCGAGGCACGAAGTGCCGTGGCAATCTCGGTGGAGGGAAGAGAACTTTGAGATTGCTTCGCTTCGCTCGCAATGACAGGGGAGTTACTCAACGACCTCAATGACCAAAACTTTTTGGCTTTTGAATTTAGAGTTTTGAATTTGTTTAGGATTTGGTGCTTAGGATTTGTAATTTCTCTTCGAAGAAGGCGACTACTTTCTCCCCCAGCACTGCCTCATACCCCAACCAGAAATGGTCAGCTCCAGAGATAAGTTCAAATTGCTTCGGTTCAGCCGCCTCTCGATCCAACAACTTCGCCTGGTCAAGCGGCACAACAAAATCATTAGTCCCACAGATTATGAGCTTGGGCTTGGTGCAGCCCTTCAATTGAGATAACTGTGATGGGCCAGGAGGCAGTGAAACGAGTGCTACCGCCTTGACTCTCTCATCAGCGCAGGCAACAGGCAAAGCTACAGCAGCGCCAAAGGAATAGCCCAGCAGCCCCAATCTGTTACTATCCACCGCAGGCTGGGAAACAAGCCAGCTTACGGCTGCTGTTACATCCTCTTGTTCAGCAATGCCATTCCCATAGCTGCCTTGGCTGCCACCCACACCACGAAAGTTAAACATAAAAGCAATTGTAGACTTTTCAACCAAAGCCGAACTTACCGCCAGAATAACGTTGTTATCCATTGAACCACCATAAAGAGGATGAGGATGGCACAGCACTACTGCGGGGAAAACTCCATCGCCGTCAGGAAGATAGCAAAGACCTCGAAGGATAAGCTTACCACAGGGGAAAGATACAGCGCTCTGTCTCAGTCTTTCTTCTCCCGTTTGCTTTCCCACCATGCCTTAAGTCTGGCACGTACTTCTTTTTCGTAGCCCTGGTCACTGGGCGAATAGTAGCGCTTTCCTTTAAGTACAGTTGGCAGGTTCTGCTGTTCAACAAAGTGGCCCGGGTAATCGTGGGCATATTTGTAACCTTTCCCATATCCAAACTCGCGCATCAACTTGGTCACCGGATTGCGCAGGTGAAGTGGCACTGGCTCATTGCGACTTCGCTCAACATCTTGCTGCACCTTGGAGTAAGCTTCATACAGGGAATTACTTTTTGGTGCCGTAGCCAGATAGGTTACCGCCTCAGCCAGAGCTAGGCTGCCTTCGGGCATGCCTATAAAGTGGACTGCCTGTTGCGCAGCCACAGATACCATCAATGCCTGAGGGTCAGCCATGCCCACATCCTCAGAAGCAAAGCGCACCAGTCGCCGGGCAACATAAAGAGGGTCTTCCCCAGCCTCGAGCATTCGTCCCAGCCAATATAACGCCGCATCCGGGTCAGAACCGCGTAGCGACTTATGAAGTGCCGAAATAATGTCATAATGTTGGTCGCCATCCTTGTCATAAAGCAAAGCCCGACGCTGCAGCGCTTCCTCAATAGTCTCTAGGCTAAGTCTACGATGCCCGTTAGCCTCGGACGCAGTAGCTTGAGTTGCCATCTCTAAAGCATTGAGCGCCACTCGAGCGTCGCCATTAGACATAACAACTAAATGCGCTAAAGCATCTTCAGACAGCTCTACCTTCAATTTCCCCAGTCCCCTTTCTTCGTCCTTAATAGCTCGTTCGACGATAAGACGAACCTCTTCATCAGTTAATGAATTCAGGGTAAACACCCGGCATCTGGAGAGCAGGGCGGATATAACCTCAAAGGAAGGATTCTCTGTGGTAGCACCGATGAGAATTACCACACCATTTTCCACGTATGGTAATATGGCATCTTGCTGAGTTTTATTAAATCGGTGAATTTCATCGATAAACATGACAGTCCGTTGTCCTGAAAGCTTACGCCTGTGCCTTGCCTCGTCCACAATGCGGCGCAAATCAGCTACACCAGCGCTGACAGCGCTCAGCGGGCTAAAATGCGACTTGGTAACATTGGCTATAACATAAGCCAAAGTTGTCTTGCCGCTGCCCGGTGGCCCCCAAAGAATCATCGAAGGCAACTGGTCTGATTCGATGCACTTTCTCAGCACCCGCCCCTCGCCCACCAAATGCTCCTGCCCCACGAACTCGGCAAGACTGCGCGGTCGCATTCTGGCTGCCAAAGGTACATCGTGAAGCAACCCCTCGTCCTCCACAGACACTTCCTCCCCCTTCGCTTCCAACTTACCCAAGTCGAAAAGAGTCATGCTAACCCGTCTTCTCCTCCCTCCCTACCACCTGAGCCAGCTTGGCTGCTCTGTCGTAATAGTTCTTAATCCTGTCCACGTAAATCAATTCTGATATTACCACAGTGACTTTGGTAAAACCTTTGGCCCCGTAGAAACTACCATCTCTTATTTCAGCATTGGGCGCCAACTCTCGTAAGCGATTACCTAAGACCTTAATCATATCAACATTGGCTTTTCCAGCCGGCGCCGAAAGAAGATACAGAGCTCTGCCGGCATCTTCCAATTTGCAATCAACCGACAATCGCATCAAAGCCATGTTCATCGCTTCCATAACTCTGAACGTCTCTGAGCTCTTCTCCTCAAAGCCTGGTGCCCTTCTCCACGGAAATATTGATGATGACAATTGCGCCTTGCCCACGCCTATCGCCGTCCAACTAACTATAGTCTGCAATATATCACCAGCATCGAGCATTTTGCCGATAACATATTTCGAACCAGCCATCTCACCCGCACAAAGAAGATCATAGAACGGAAGGGCTAACTCTCTATTCAAGCTACCCATCTTCTGGGGTGATGGTATATTTCCTAGAATTCCCAAACCCCTATTATCTGCCAAAATCACAGCATCAGCTATCTTATCGACAGCCTTGAGACATATAGCGGTATTATGAACACGCTGTGGGTCATCTAGCTCAGAGTCAAAGGGTAAAACGAGAAACACATAGACCGGCTTATTTACATGGCGTTCCTTGAGCAACTGCGCCAGTACCGGAACTCCTCCTGAACCAAGGCTCCCAGCGGCACCGGCGACAAACAGAAAGGCATCCGTATTGACAAAGGCGCCAAGTCTCATGGCTAACATCACCCGCTCGCTTTCCTGGCGCATTAATCTAACACCAGCTTCAGTCGACTTATCACCAAGCTCAACAGAACCACGAATCAATACAGGTTTCAACCACTCCCATCCAGGCTTGGTCAATTCACCTAGAAGGGCTTGATCATTATTAACCGCATAGGCGCATGTAATTATGTTGACATGCCGCTCAGTTCTTGCCATCTTATTTAATTCGGCAAACTCGCGAGCCAGCTTACAACCACAATCTCCAACACCGATAACCATCAATTTCATAGTACTTTTATCTCCTTGCCAAAAAACTTGCAGATATATGCCTTTATGTCAAATAAATCTTTTTACCCTAAAACGATACAATCTTATCGGCTCTTCGGCTGATATGCCAGCCTTAGCTCGGCAAACTCCGATTTGCTCCTCAACGCTGTCCACACCTTTGAGATTAGGCAGCAATAGCCCACGCCTGAAACCGCATTCCACAATTACACCATATTCCTTCGGGTCAAGCTGGTCAACGCTTCGCACCGGCTCCGGTTCAGTAAGAACATCCACGCTGTATTCAAGGTCGTCCAACTCAGAAGCTTCAACCGGCGTAAACCGAGGGTCTTGCGTAGCTGAACTTATGGCATTAGCTACGATTTCCTCAGCTATGTTCCGCCTTGTTGGCATAAAAGTACCAATGCAACCCCTCAACTCACCACGTTTCTTAATAGACACGAAAACTCCAGCCCTCTGCTTCATCTCGGCAGTAAGCTTCCTTGGCCTGAACACCTTGCCGTGGCGGACATATTTTTCTACCGCCTCTTCAGCCAACTTCACTATCGGGTGACGCTGCTTTGCCATGCGACGCATCCTTTCCGATTATTTTAAAATTATCCCGGCATAACCTACTACACTGCCATAATCGCCAGATATGTCACCGCTAGTCTGATACTTGATCAGTTCCGCTTTTTTAGCGCCCAATTCTTTAGCGGCAGAGATAAGGCTAACCACCGGTGCATAACCGCACATTGATATATCAAACTTATCAACTCGTCTCAATAACTCGTCCTCATCCAAATCCAGTATGGCCTCAATAGCTTGATTATCCTTCCTCCGAGCAATTTCATGCGGCTCATAATGGGTCATGTCACTGCTTGCCAGGATTATAATCCCCTTCTTCGACTCCTTAATCGCACTGGCCAATTCTCTGCCGATTTTCTTATATATGGCACCGCTGGCATGGGCAAGAACTATAGGCACTACCCTAACATCTGGTTTAAAATACTGCAAAAACGGCACCTGAACCTCAAGCGAGTGTTCAAATTGATGTGCCAGATAGTCTTCTTCTAAATAGCTTGAGGAGACTAAAATTCGCTTTCCAAGCTCCGAGTCAATCTCTGTCTCACCTAAAGGCGTTTTCCACGTCCCTTTCGACATGATACTAAAAGCTTTTCCCTTTCCGGTGTGATTAGGGCCAAGGATGACAAAGGTGTCCTTTAATTTGACCCTAGATATGACTGCCGCAGCTACTGCACCCGAGTAAATATATCCGGCATGAGGCGAAACCAGTCCGATTACCTCAACTTTCTCCGCCCTATTATCCACCATGCTTTCAATCATCCTCTTGAGCCCGTCTGATGAGCCTGGGTAAAATTGTCCGGCAACAACTGGATTCCTAATCATGGTGACCCTCCTCATGAAGCTGAGACCTGACGAGACCAACCAATCGTCTTAATATTAAGCTCAGCTCCGCAAAACTTGCATTTGGAACCATCGACGCCCACCACATGAGTATCATAGCCAAACCTCTGAATCACCACCTTGTCGCAGGAGTAACAACCAGTGTTTTCTGCAGTGTGGCCTGGGACATTGCCCAAGTAAACAAAACGTAGCCCGGCCTTTTTGCCGATATCATAACCCTTCTCCAGGCTAGCTATCGGGGTCGGTGGCAAATGCATCAGGTTATGGTGGGGATAGAACCGGGTCACGTGCCACGGCGTCAGCTCTCCCAGCTCATCCCGCATCCAACCCGAGATACCTTCCAGCTGCTCATCATCGTCATTCATCGTGGGGATCACGTTGGTCACCACCTCTACATGCATACCCCACTTCCGCTGAGCCCTTGTAGCCACCTCGAGAATACCTAGCCACCGGGGGATTTTGGCCAAGTCCCGGTATAAGACATCAGAAAAACCCTTGATATCGACCCGCCAGGCATCAAGATAAGGCCCGATGGTATCCAGGGCCTCAGGCGTTAGATAACCATTCGTCACATAACCTGTGTAAAGACCGTCCTTCTTGGCCAGTTTCGCTGAATCCAGCGTATATTCAAACCATATGCTCGGCTCGTTATATGTCCAGGTGATACCGCCACAATTACGCTGCTTTGCTAAACTCACAGCTTCTTCTGGTGATATGCGGCGTGATTCATCTGGCATCTCAGCTGGCTCCGCAACGCAGGAAATCTGCCAGTTCTGGCAATGCTTACAATGGAAATTGCACCCCCAGCTGCCCAGAGACAGAGCCAGACTCCCCGGGAAAAAGTGGAACAATGGTTTTTTCTCAATAGGGTCAACGGCTACCGAGGAGGCCTGAGCGTAATTAAGGACGTGAAGAACACCACCATCGTTTCGACGCACCCGACAAACCCCAAACTTACCCGTGCCGATAACACAACGCCATTGACACACATTGCAGCGTACCCTGGAGTCAGGAAGCTTTTCATAAAGTAAACCTTCAAACATAGGCCAAACCACACCCTCATTATATCACTCTAAACACGGGGGCGTAATCACAGGGATGTAGTGCGAGGCTTTAGCCTCGTCCAAGCCCCACCAGGCGACCCTAAAGGGTCGCAGCTACATGTTACCATCTACGGGAAGCTGCCGAGCTAGACAATGCCCAAGACTTGGTCTACAATGACTGGAAAATTACTTTTAAAGAGGGAGTCAATGATTCTAGAACTCGATGAAGCACAAAAAATACTTAAGAAAAACGCCCGAGACTTCATGGAACGAGAAATAATCCCCATCGCCGATGAATATGACCGCAAATATCACCCCCTGCCCAAAGACGTAGCTTTAGGTCTGCTAAAGAAGCTAGTCCCTCTCGGCTATGTAGGCTCAACTTTGCCTCCAGAGTATGGCGGTCAAGGCCTGGATCTCATCTCATACGCTGTCCTCGGTGAGGAACTCGCCCGCGCTTACCTCAGCTTAGGCATGATAGTGCTGATACAGGACAGCGGTGTCCTCCCTATAATAGTCGCACACGGTACCCCTGAGCAAAAGGCAAAGTACATCCCAAAGATAATGTCACTGGAAAAAATAAGCTGCTTCTGCCTGACCGAGCCTGATGTCGGCTCTGGAGCCCGGGATTTAAAAACTTCAGCCGCACTTGACGGAGACCATTATATACTCAACGGTACCAAAACATGGATAACCAACGGTGGCATCGCTGACCTGGCAGTCGTCTTCGCCTCCACTGACCGAAGCAAAGGAGCTAGAGGCATTTCCTGCTTGCTTGTCGATAAAGCTGAGTCGCCATTCACTACCAGGGAACTGCCCAAATTGGGCTGCCGCTCTTGCCCCACTTCGGAACTGAATTTTGAGGATTGCCGCGTGCCCAGGAGTAACCTGATCGGCACGGAGGGCAGCGCCTATCTATTGGCACTCGGCGAGCTGGCTAAACTTCGAGTCGCCGTTGGAGTTGGCGCGCTAGGTTTAGCTCAGGCCTCTATCGATGCTGCCGTCAAATACGCCCAAGAGCGAAAACAATTCGGTCGTCCCATAGGCAGCTTTCAGCTCATTCAGGAAATGATTGCTGATATGGCCATCATGACCGATGCCGCCCGCTTTCTCTGCTACCGAGCTTTATACCTTATAGACAAAGGCCAAATTCCCTTCAAAGAAGCCTCTATGGCAAAAGCTTACAGCACTGAAATGGCTGTTATGGTAACCTCCAAAGCCATCCAAGTCCACGGTGCCTACGGCATCTCCGAGGAATACCCTGTTGAGCGCTATTTCCGTGATGCCCGCACTCTTACTTTCCCCGATGGCGCCACACAAATTCAAAAACTAGTCATCGGCCGTGAGATGCTTGGCATATCAGCCTTCGTCTAGGACGCTGCGCTTTCCTCTGTCATTCTGAGGGAGTGGAGCGACCGAAGAATCTCATGGAGAGATCCTTCGCTTCGCTCAGGATGACATGTGGTAGGGACAGGCCTTCAGGTCTGTCCACTTCGGACCATTCTCCTTTCCCTTGACGGGAGGAAGGGTGGGCAGGCATCCAGCGAGGATTTAGTCCCGCTGGGATATGGGGAACGGGAGAAGGATAGGGTGAGGGTGATGCTCGTTATCGGCTTAACTGGCAACTTCGGCACCGGCAAGACCACAGTATCTCAAATACTGGCTGAGCTTGGTGCCGTCATAATCGATGCCGATAAGTTAGGTCACGATCTTCTCCAACCCGATACCGAGACCTATGGAGAAATATTGGCAGCTTTCGGCAAGTCTATACTGAAGCCCAACAGGGAAATAGACCGCAACAAATTAGGCAAACTCGTCTTCGCTGACGCCACAGCCCTAACCCGACTCAACCAGATAATGCACCCCAGGATATATGAGCTAGCCAAACAGAGAATTGAGCAATGCCGAAACCAAGGTGCCAAGGTTGTGATCCTCGAAGCTGCCCTGCTCATCGAAGCCGGCTGGACGCCGCTCGTAGACCGGGGCTGGGTTACCGTAGCACCCAAAGCCACAATAGTAAGACGGCTTAAAAGCGAAAGAGGGTTAAAGGAAGAACAAGTCTTGGCTCGCCTCCGCACTCAGATGCCATCTGAGGAAAAGGCAAAGCAGGCTGATGTAGTCATCGACACCGATTGCTCCCTCGATGAACTCAGGACAAGAGTAACCGAGCTATGGCACAACCTCACCTAGCCTGCTTGCCACCCTTGGACAAGTCGAAAAACTGGCCCGCTCATATCCAAAAAAACGCCTCCTTCCTTCATGAGAGACAAGGCGAGCAAAGAAATGCAACGATAGAATGGCCAACCAACTAAATCAAACCCATGCGTTTAAGCATGACAAACATGACGACATACGGGACATCGAAATGTGCTGCCATTTGTGCGATATCTTTAAACTTTGTCCACTCTTTCTTCACCCAATGTGGCGGTGCTAAGACACAGGCGGCAAAGTAATCAGCCAAACTTTCGTTAAAAGAACCTCCCTCACACCCTACTTTTGAAAACACGGGGGTGGTTCTAAGATGAGCTAGGATATGGAAAACCTCGTGGAACAAAGTATATCTTCTCCTCGTGGGGTTATCATTGCTATTGAGTTGCACCACCCACTTCCCCTCCAATCGCCAGAGACCACCGTGATTCATTTTCAATGGCACTAAGCGAACTTCTATACTGTCCAACTCATCAGCCAGCATTGCCAGACTTGTCGACACTGGTGGGCAACTAATGCCTCCTATTTGAAGATAGCTCTGTGCCAAACATTCCACCAACTTGAACATCTTGCAATGGCCACTAAATCTTATGAACTCATAATCACCAGGAGTCACCAGGAGTGAATACCTTATACTGACGAATTCCAGATTGTCATCAGCACACCAGCCACCGCTTTTCCTGAAATCGCAGTCAGTACGTAGAGGGCAATACATACCATCGCCAGCGCCTACATAAGCCCATAGCTTGTCCTCTGACCTAGAAGTCTTTCTTCCCATGTCTCCCTCTGCTGTTGCACAAGAGCGAACATGTGATGTGCAAGTGCGCACACCAATGCTAATATACTACCACATCTCTGTGCTCTGTCAATAGTTTTCGGGTAAGAATATCGAAAAACCTTAAGACCCGGCTTGCAGAGAGGGATTATAGAGGCTGTCCGAAAATGTAGTCCCGACCCTTTAGGGTCGTGGTTCCCGAGGCTAAAGCCTCGGGGCTACTAATAAGAAACCCCGGAGTCGCTTTCGGGGTTGGTTCAGTCTACTTTTTAATTTTTCCTGACTTGTTGTCGGCTTTGCTGTCATATCCTCTTGACCGCCGACGCTCAATCAGGTCCTCAATCATAGTAATCAGGTCATCGTCCAGTTCGGCTGCGTACTTCTCTCGAGCATACTCGCGAAACTCAGGCCACTGGACAGCTCCCGTCTCATGTACCATAGGCAGGTAGCCGGCAGCGGCAAGGACCTTGGTAAGAGGTACACCGCTATATTTAGCCAGCTTCTGGCATGACCTAACACTTGGGAGATCCCGACCGGAAAGCCAGCGGCTGACGGTAGCATGGCTAATACCCAGTTCAGCCGCAAGCTGACTCGGTAACAGTTTCCGCCGGCGCATCAGCTCCTTCAGAAATAAAACCAGAGGTCTTTGTTCTGTTCCCATGTTTTTACGTATAACCAAAAATTTTAGCATATTTCAATATTTTTTGAAAATTTTGACAAGACTGAGATTGTTTAGCAGCTCGTAACCTGTCATTGCGACCCCTTCGCTTGTGTCATTCTGAGCGAAGCGAAGAATCTCGCATAGCTCAGGATAGACTCCGCATGGCAATCTCTGAGATTGCTTCGGGGCTGACGCCCCTCGCAATGACAGATAAACAACCTCGACAAGACTTTCTAGAAAGATAACCCTTCTCACCCACCCAAATCGCCCCACCGAACCTACTCAGCTTTGCCCGGGACAAGCCTTACACGGAATAACGTCTGCACCCTAGAATTCTGCTTTTCAAAGATTTTTCTGAAAGACCTATTGACAAACCACAAGAAAGCACTTATTATTTATGTGCGCTCAGGGACATATAGTGTCCGTATAGGTAATCAATGATGGGTGGGATTTCCAAGATGTGATTCCCGTGTTGTGTATCCTGAGCTGATTCTAAATGCTGGAGATATGATGCCGGAAATTCGTACCAGTCTAAGTGTAGAGCTACACCGGAAACTGAAAGGGGAGGCAGTTAACAAGGGCATGCACCTTAAGCATCTGGTTGCTCAAATTCTGGAAGAACACGCCAAGGGCAACAAGTCCAACAAGTCTCAGAGGCTATCCAAAGGCAACCAAAGGTGACCGGTGCTTTATCTCCTTTAATTTTGTAACGCCGATGAAGAATAGGGAGGAAAGAAAAAAGGCTAAATGCCCGAAATGCCAGGCTGAGTATGATGTGCTGGATGACGCTCCTATCAAAGCTATGGGCGGGCTGTGTGCCGCCTGCTGGTGTGACCGGCATGAAAGGAACATCGGAGAGGACAGAGAGCGGGAAGTCGGAAGAAGTGAAAAAACGACGTAGACAGAAAGTTAGTGTCTCCACATTGAGCATTGAAAAAGGGGGGTGATGTTTAAGGCAAAGCTAAAGCATCCACAAAGCAGGGGGCCATCACCACGGTAGCGTCAACACCAGCGCAACGAGCACCCCTAAACCAGCTCCGGCGGCAACCTCAAACTTAGTATGGCCTATGAGTTCTCGCAGGCGCTGCTGAAACGCTGGATTCCCTTTGAAAAGCTCCTCTAATATGCGGTTAAGTATTGTAGATTGTGTACTTACCGTCTGCCGTACTCCAGCGGCGTCATACATCACTATCAGGGCAAGAAAAGCGGCAATGGCAAAAACAACCGAGTTTACGCCGTAAACTATAGCTACGGTTGTAGCCAGTGCACAGACCAGCGTAGCATGCGAGCTGGGCATACCGCCCATCGTAGTCAAGTATGATAGATTCAAACGTTTATCTCTCACAGATGCAACTATAACCTTCAGCACCTGAGCCACGCACCAGGCAATGGCAGGTACCAGTAACGCCTTATTGCTCAAGATTAATTCCAAGATGTTCTCCTTTTACAGCGATGTATCTGTTATTTAGGTTTTCTGAAAACCCTATACTGTACCACAGGGATTACCGTTGTTCTTATGGATTTACTCGAGAATGTTTAGCAAAGACCCAAATGTCATTCTGAGCGAAGCGAAGAATCTCGCATAGCTCAGGATAGACTCCGCGTGGCAATCTCTGAGATTGCTTCGGGGCTGACGCCCCTCACAATGACAGCTCGACCCTTATGGTTATCGACCATTTAACTTAACCATATTAGCCCTGACCCTTCAAGGCCAGCCGTTTTATCCACCACATGTAGCCCCGACCCTTTAGGGTCGGGTTCCCGAGGCTAAAGCCTCGTTACTACATTTTATAATTTAACCAGCTAAGGCTAAAACCTCGCAGCTACATTAGTAAACCATCTTTTTGCTTGTTTCCTGCTTTAACTGAGGCAACAGTAACATAAAGCTACAAAGGTATTTATAGGAAATCCCAGTTCGCGGTGCTTAGGATTATTGTCTGCTGGCAGCTAGTTCTCGAACAGTCTCGACTATGCTCTCAATGGGGGTTCCGGGCCTGAATATGCCGGCTACCCCTGCGGCTTTCAGCTCCTCAATCTCCTCTTCAGGGAAGATGCCGCCAGCGACTACAGGAATATGTTTCAGCCCAATCTCATCTCTTATCTTCAACATTTTCGGCAGAATAATCCCCGGAGAACCAGACATTATGCTCATGCCTATTATATCTACATCTTCTTGCATCGCTGCCTGAACTATTTCCCTCAAGCCGACCTTCGGTGATGCCTCCAGATATATCACCTCCATGCCTGCATCACGCAATGCCGTGGCCACAACAAGAATCCCTCTACTATGCAAATCAAGAGGTGGCTTGGCCAGAAGAACCCTTATCTTTTCTGCCATAATATGAAATTCGCCTCCGAATTCAAGTAACTAAACGCCAATACATGGCAACTAACTATCAAGCCGCTAAGAATTTTCCATGTAAATCTTGGTG
>VGNX01000033.1 GCA_016865855.1 Chloroflexota bacterium
CTCTGTGCTAATGTCATTTAGGGCTTACCTCCTTATGGTTTGTTGCTTAGACTATAAAGTCTACCACAAGGTAGGTGAGCCCCAATTCTTACCCTTTCGGAAAAGCCTGAATAAAAAGAACGCTACTAACTGTTACCACCGAAGCAGCTACCGACATCACTACCGACTCAGTTACCCTGAACGGCAATCTAGATGATTTAGGCACTGCCTCCAGTATAAATGTCTCCTTTGAGTGGGGGACAACGTCGGGTGGCCCATATCCCAATGAGACTACACCAGAGGCCATGAACACCACGGGGCACTTCAGCTTTGCGCTCGGTGGTCTTACGCCGGACACCACGTATTATTTCAGGGCTAAAGCTGTGGGAGATGGCACCAGCTTCGGTGCTGAAAGAAACGTCACTACGTCGGGCGCTTCTTATCCAGTGGCCACAGCTACGGGCACAGGCACAGCCACCTTTTCATCAGACCTGGGCAACATAACCGACCTCACCGCGGTAGCTGAAGGTACATTGCCCACGGCAGGCAAACCAGATGGAGTAACCTTCCCACACGGCCTGTTCTCCTTCAATATAACTGGGATTACCGTTGGTTCAACGGTCACAGTAACTATTACTCTGCCTTCGGCTATACCAGCGGCTGCCCAATACTGGAAATACCAGAATGGGCAGTGGATAGACTGTACCTCGCTGCTCGGCGATGATGACGACGATAATGTTTTAACGCTGACCATTACCGACGGTGGTTTGGGAGATGCCGATGGTGTCGCCAACGGCACCATCATTGACCCCGGCGGGCCGGCAGTAGTTGGGGTAGTACCGCCACCGCCACCACCAGCACCGCCTACGCCATCTGCACGACGGGTTTCGCCATCACCACCGCAACCACAACTGCCACCAGCAGATGTGCGTCTGCGTAGCATCAGCGTCAGCCCGAGTCAAACTCAGACTGGGCAGCCGGTGACCATCCTGGCTAATATGGTCAACAGCGGTGCCTCCAGCGGCAGCTACAATGTTGCCCTGAGGATAAATGGCAGGGTGGAGCAACAGAGAACCATTGAAGTGTCTCCGGGCGCTGCTTACCCGGTCAAGTTCATCGTGACCAAGTCCCAGCCTGGAACTTACACCGTCAATATCGGTGACCAGAAGTCAAGCTTCATAGTTACTGGTGCTGGCAGCAGATTAGGTGAAGGTATGGATGAAGGCCTGTTACTTGCAGTGGCGATAGCTGCTATTGCTATACTGCTTGGCTTGCTGGTAGTAATAGCCAGGAGACGTATCCAGGGCTACTAGCGTTCGTAGTGCGGGTCGGTAAAATCTGTCTCCTCTCCCCACAACTCTTTAGACCATGCACCTCGGCAAGAGAAGCTGTTGTGCTATCCTCATTGAACGAATTGACGAAACGTGCAGTTCACATGGCTGGATTAAGAAAAGTTGGGAAGTCTAACGCCAGAAATCATAGTTCCTCTATATCCGCTTCAAAGTTCCAGTCATCATGCAGGATAATGCTAGCGCAAAATACTCTGAATCCAAGACACTTTTCGCGTGTAAAATCCCTCTTTTTGAAAGATTCGTAGTCTCTACTTATTTTAGTTCCCGACCGGCGAGTTTTTACTTCTATTAGGCATGGATATGCTATTAACTTACGGCTCTCCCTTTGAACTTTTAAAGCTAAGAAATCCCAGCGAATAAAGTGGTATTTCTTCTGTTCTTCCGTCAGAACCTTGTTCCAGTACAATGATTCGTCTTCACTTGGCAGGAAACATATGCCTTGTCTAATTTGGTTGGGTGAAATGAAATGAGAAATAGTCTTAATTCTGTCTTTTTCTCGATATTGTAACACTAATGGTTTAACAATCCGCCTAAACTTGCATTTGTGTAGGACCCAAAAGCCAATAGACTCACCAACATCTCCAACCATCCAAAGACTAGTCGGGTCCATCCGGTCTTTCAGCTTTGAATACTTTGCGGGCGATTTTACGTTCCCCGTTATTGCCAACTTCATTGTCTACACTTGTGCATAAGTTCTAGTTACGAATATCAGGACTTCCAATGTGTCGAATGACCACCTGTGGCCATATTTTCACCCGTTGTGGCACATTATAGTCTATTATAGCAGAAGCTAGTAACGAACTAGTGATTTACGCAATTCGCGATGCCTGCCTAAACATTTCTGACAAATGTTCAGCTGCCACCACGGATTAGGATGAGTTTTCAGAAGGCTTGCGTCCGTGCTCAGCATTTGTCCTCCAGGGCCAAAGAACCGATGTGCCATCCATTGTCTGATTCATCAGTCCTTCAAGAACGGTGCACGTTTCCTCCATTGTACTCAATCCTTTACTCCGTAATCCTTCCGTTAGCCCCAGTCCCACATCGCGAGTGCCTTCAGGTCGCTGGCGCGGTGCTAGCCGGGTGACGAAAGACCGAGCGAGTAAGCCGATGCCTGTGTCAAGGTCAGAATCATCGCAAGGGAAAAGCACCCGCGTTAAGCCTTCCAGTAATGACATCGTCTGCCTCGCAGCCGAATCCCACCCGGAGCGAAGGTCCGACTGGTAATAAAGAGCTCGTAGCTCACGCAGAGCTTCCCGGTTCTTCTCTTTGTCACGCTTCTTCAATAGCACTTGTAGTTTATGGGCTGCACAATTTAAGGCCCATCGACCACCCCAGTATTGTCCATGCTGTGCTGCAACCTTCTGTAGTTCATCTAGTCGGTACACAAATTCTCGGGCCTCTGTCTCTGTCAAAGAGTCCCGCATCGCCAGCTGGCACAGGATCTCGTTGACGGAGGCGGCAATGAAGCCGAGGGATGGCCTTCCAGATTTCTCTATTTGCTGAGAGACTTCTGCACTACGATGCATGAGACGGGCTCCTTCAGTGTGATCTCCGCGTAATCGTTGCACATAGCCGCACTCGTAGTAAAAATAGGGCAAGTAATGTTTGGGCACCCTGTCAGGCTTAATGGCTTGCAAGCCACGCAGGGCTTTATCCAGCACGCCACGCGCAGAGCGCCTACGAGTAAGTTCTGCGCGCTTGATCAACAGGTAGTAATGCTCGGAGTCAGTGAGCCGTGAATTTGCCAAGTGATGGTTGATGAGATCGATTGCTTTCACATACTTTCTCTGTGTCTGAAAGCTGGAGATCCTGGCAAGAATTTGTGGTTGCAACCTCGGAGGCTCAGTAAAAGTTGTGTCAGGTGGCTTCACATCATCCAGTTGGGGACGAGGAAATGCCGGCTTAGCTCCACATCTCCATTCTTTCGCTACTTCCGACATTGCGTGAATTGACAGATAGCCTGTGTCGAAAAGCCCATGGCATTTCTTGCACAAGAGGATCAGGTTTTCGCAAACTGTGGTACCCCCTATCTCTAAAGAAATCAAGTGTGCAGTATCAACTCTGTTCGATACTCCGCAATATCCACAAGTCGTGCCAAACTTGTCCATCAGTATTGTCCGCCACTTCTTGGTAAGCTGTCTTTCTCGCGGCAGCGGATCTAGAGCTTCTATCAGCTTCAGATAATTGCCGAGGCGCTCTCGTATTAGATATGTAGATTCGATTGTTTCCAGCATAGTTTCCTGCTCTAACCTAAATATGCAACACCACGCCTGACAAGGAGAAATTTATCAGCGCTGTCCAGTCCTGTCAACTCTTATTTAGTGGTCGACAAAGGCATATCGGCACCGCGGTCAAATCGTTATTGCTTGGCAGTCAGCAACTTGTTTTTGCCCCAAAATAGCTCAGCCCTAGTCAACAATCCTCGGTTTTGTTAACAGCTTTGGTTGTTCTCGAGCAGACCGCGTGGTCTGAAGCTCAAGGTATTTAGTTGTTGCCCTTGTTCAGGCATGGCTTACCGTATTATAATGATGCCTGCGACGCGAACTAGAAATCTTGCTTGGCGCTACTAATGTCCATGGCTTGGCGGCAGAACCTTTACACATTAGGAGGTCCAATGCAGCTCCACGATTTCGTCAGGTTCTCAGTGTTGCTTCAGGAGCGACTCATGAAGCCCCTTTGGGAACGCTATCCTCAACGTGAGAACGATACATGGGATTCCCTCGGGCTATTTCTAGAAGGCTACGCTTTCGAAAGACAAGGGCGACGCCCTGATTACGCTCCGGCAGCAGCAGATTGCGTCAGGAAGGCCAAAGGCACAGGCGGAGAATTCGGGAAGGAGCACGTCAACCAACTTTGGGATGAGTTTAGTCGCTGCCTCGGTACGGGCAAGCTCAATGAGGCGAACAACCCCCTATGCCCGAAAGGGAAGAACTATAACCACAAAAAAGGTCACAGAACCACCAAAAAGGAATCCGTCTTAGAATTTCTCCTAGACATGTCGGGTTCTGGAAGAAAGCCAAATGTCATCATGTATGCGAAGTCTGCACTTGAGTCGGATCAGGTGAAGACAGCCCACGATAAGATCAAGGAAATTAACGGTATCGGGTCAAAGATTGCATCACTTTTCCTGCGAGATGTCGCAACATTTTACAATGTGTCTCCATCCAAAGAACGCCACTTGTTACAACCCATCGATATCTGGGTGCGAAGAATCGTGAAAGAACTCGGTGGGCCTGTACTCAATCCTGCCGAACAGAATGCCCAGATAGACGACGCAGCGCGGAGATGGATAGTGGATCAGTCCTTCAAAGCATCAATTGATCCTGAAGCGATGAATCAAGGAATGTGGTATTTCGCCACACAGGTTGCAGGGTCTTACTACAGGTTGCAAAAATCGATTCATGACGCCAGTTACGCCAAGGAAATAACTGCTCAACATCAGCATGCTTTGAAACGAGCCGCTAACGCAGCCGACTCTTTGTGAAGCAGGACTTTTCTGTGAAGAGAGCCTGAACAAATACTATACGAGTACAATCCGAAGTGTGTGATGATAAATGGTATAATTGTCGATGGGCAGGCAGGTCAAGAGCGCCTATTATCTTGGCCTGGATGATTCTCGGTAGTTTCAGATTTTAATTTATGAGCCTCAATCCTTAAAACTAAAGGGTGAAGGGCGTCAACCTTCAGATAATGAGAGAGGGTTAAAGATTTAAATGACTGCTGAAGTTCAATGTTGGTGCCAACATTGTAAAGGAAAGTTGCCCCCAAGCCATACAGGACCATGCCCATATTGTGGCAAGACTGGAAAAGATTGCAAAGTAACTGCTACCGTTACTGTTGACGTTAAAGCTAGTATGAGCGGAACTCACAAGCCCAAGTGGAGCAGTAAGTCATTAGCACTATTTTTTGGAATTCTGAGCATTCTACTGGCCGTCGTTGTTCCCGGTCTTCTTATGCTGCTTCCATTTAGCTCTGGCGTAGATTATGGCATATTAGTTGGTTTCTTAATAGTAATGGGATTCATCTTCTGGTGGCAGAGATATTGTGTTCTCATGCTTATACGACGGGTGGAAGGCAAATTTGGCGGTGAAAAGAAATTTTGAATGGCTTCACCCACTTAAAATCCTACCCCAACTTTAGCGTAACAGGAGACGAGATAATGCCCAATAGGATTAAAAAAACACTCAACCCGTAAACATTATACATTAGGGCGGTTTGTTTGCGGTTAGTATCATAGAGGTTTTGAAAAATTTTTACTCTTTGCCATAAAGCCAGATACCCCCACTATCTGATTAACACGGCATAGTGCTGAATTGGGCGGATTCTTGCGAAATTGTCCCCAGTCTTCTAGGTGCCGATGCTTCTAAGGAGTTCGTGGTATTCGATGAATTTAGCCGTGCTTTTAGCTGCTCCCTCGTAGGTGGTATACGTTGGCAATCCAGCTTCCAGACACCTTTGCTGTACCTCGACAAATATCGCTCGTTCCTCAGCTCCACTTGTACAGTTAAGCACGAGTACTGTCGGTTTAGGCAACGCTCTGGTTACCCTGACAAGTTCACTAACTCTTTTCCGAATTTGGTCTAGGCTTTGATCCAGCCTGTCAAAAAACCAGGCAAGGTCAACGTTTAAGTGCACCATCATGAAATCGATACCGATGTCCGCTGAAATTATGCGTAACCCTTTCTCTATTACCATCGAGCCTGGAACAGGAGGGCCACCGTCCACGGGGTTTTCAGCACTGGACCCAACTGGAGGCAAGATCTTCTTTAGCTCTTTTTTAGTATCAGCCGCAAGCGAAGGGATAGAGAGGCCAGCTCTTTCACACGCATCTGCTAACATTACCCCTCCACCTGCACCACTTCCCACAATGCCAACCCGCCTCCCCATTGTACTAGGCAGATGCAAGAATGCCATAACTATATCTGCTATATCCACCAAACTATCTGCCTTTATCGCTCCGGTCTGTTTGAAGAAAGCGCTCCAGGAAGTGTCGGATCCACACATCGAGCCTGTATGTGAACTAGCAGCTCTTGAGCCGCCGGTGGTGAGCCCACCTTTTAAGATTATGACAGGCTTTTTCCTCACGCATTGCATCACAGTGCGGAAGAAGCGGTGCCCCTCTTTCAATCCTTCGATATAAGCTGCTACAATCTTGGTCTCTGGGTCATCCATGAAATACTCAATGAAATCAGATGCTCCAAGATCACAAGCGTTGCCATAGGCAATCGCCTTACTGAAGTAGATTCCCCTCAGGTTGGCCAATCTAACAAGTCTCGTAGCATTCGTGCCGCTTTGAGAGATATAGCCAAGTTGACCCCCCTGGCGTGACATACCATCACAGAACGTCAGTGCTGAGTCCGGGCAATAGATGCCAATGCAGTTAGGACCAATGATTCGAACGCCCAATTCACGTGCAAGCTGAACGATCTCTACCTCAAGCGCCTTGCCTTCCTCGGTACCAGCCTCACTGAAGCCACATGCCGGGCTAGTTATAGCCTTGACACTTCTCTCAGCACACCCCTTGATGATTTCGGGAAAAAGAGGCGCTGGCACCGTCAAAATGGCGAGGTCTATTGGCTCCGGTACATCTTGGAGAGTAGGGTACACCCTTATTTTCACGCCTTCTTTCTGATGCGGATGAACCACATATAGCGCCCCACGATATCCGAACTCCAGCAGCCATGTCGCCCACGGCTCACTTGCCCCTACGATAGCGACTGATCTGGGGTAGAATATGTTATCCAAATAGGATGACGACCTCCGGGATAGTGGTGCCATATTAATCATCTTAGCTATCTTAATAGCGGCTAGTTGCTAGACGTAAACCCAGCGAATTGACTCACAATAACTTCTACTGAAGATCGTACGATTGTCTCAAGAACATTGTCAAAAAGAGGAACACGACAGGAGTTTACATAGTACAATATACAGAAGCACCGCGAGAACGTTAGCCTTGAATAAGTAAGAAGAAAAACGGAAGAAAACCATTTTTCCCTTTTCAGATTTAGATTACGCTTCTTCTAAAAGTGCTTCGGCTATTATCAGCCTCCTTATCTCAGATGTGCCAGCTCCGATCTCAATCAGTTTAGCATCCCTCAACAGTTGGTTCACCGGATAGTCCAGTGTGTAGCCGTAGCCACCGTGGATTTGAACAGCATCCAGAGCAGCTTTGGTTGCGGCTTCAGCACAGAACAGCACGGCAGCCGCAGCCAGTTTGTGAATCTCAGTGCCCCTGCCTCCCCTTTCTGATTGTGCGGCTAGAACTGCTGCTTTATATGCCAGTAGTCGCGATGCTTCTACAGCTGTATACATATCAGCTAGCTTGCCTTGAATTAGCTGGAATTTACCTATTGGCTGCCCAAATTGGACCCTCTCCTTAGAATACTTCACAGATAGTTCTAGGCATCTCTCCAAAATGCCTAAGGCAAGTCCGCAAATGATGGTTCTTTCTGTATCTAGACCCGACATCATCACCCTGATGCCTTGGTTCTCTTCGCTTAATGTGTTCTGGCGAGGCACCTGGTAATCTTCAAATGACAACTCTCCAGTCGGTGAGCCTCTGTGTCCCATCTTATCAATGTGCCTTGATGTGAATGATCCACTGAACCCTTTTTCCACTATGAAGGCAGTAATACCCTTGGGCCCCGTTTCCGGGGCTGTTTTGGCATATACTATTAGTGTATCAGCAATAGTACCGTTGGTAATAAACATTTTGGTTCCGCTAAGGACATAGTAGTCACCTTCTCTCTTCGCCGTCATTTGAATTGAAACGGCGTCAGAGCCAGCATTGGGTTCTGTCAAGGCTAGAGCACCAATTTTTTCACCTTTGCATAGCGGCGGTAAGTATTTTTTACGTTGCTCTTCATTCCCATTACGGTAGAGGTTGTCGCAACACAAGTTTGAATGTGCTCCACAGGATAAAGCTATAGCAGGACAGATCCGACTTATCTGCTCGAGGCAGATAGTCTCTGCTAGGTAATCAAAGCCAGATCCTCCGTACTTCTCCGGGATAGTTGTACCCAGCACGCCCAGCTCAGCCAACCTTCTCCACAACCACTCCGGGAACCTATCGTCTCTATCGATCTGTAGAGCAATAGGTTCAATCTCCTTTTCCATAAAATCACGAACCATACTAGCTAGCATCTTGTGTTGTTCGCTCAATTCAAAGTCCATATTTATCTCCTTCTAGAGCCTGAATGAAGGTTTTCGCCATATTGAATATTAAGACCTATTATTTCCGTTTCTCGCAGCGCTTCACCTCCGGTAGCTTTTTGTTTTGCTAAATTAGCGTAGCCTTAAGAACCTCTGTTGTATTAGTATTAGAGGGAAATTTGGGGAGCTTTATCGCTAATTAACTGAGGAGCAATGCCGGAGTTTGTAGATAGCATCACCCTTGAAGACATACTACCAGCTCTTGTTACAGGCCTACAATTAGCGTACTGATGACAGCTGCTCCAGGGACCCCTCCAAAATTGTGGGTCAGTGCCAACTTAGGGTTCTTAATTTGGCGCAGGCCCGCTTTGCCTTGGAGCTGCTTATAATCCTCGTACATCTGTCTCAGTCCAGTAGCACCAACAGGGTGTCCAAAGCACTTCAGTCCGCCGTCACTATTCACGGGTAGTTTCCCACCCAAGTTAAAAGTTCCAGCTTCAATATCCTCCCTAGCTCGCCCTCTCGGGCTGAACTGCAGGTCTTCATAGATCGTTAGCTCAGTAATAGTAAAGCAATCATGCACCTGAGCAAGGCTGATTTCTTTACGTGGATTTTTTATTCCCGCCTCGGCATAGGCAGCCAGACCGCAACGATAGGTCTCCTCCACATGAGTGTAGTCGTACTCAGTACTCAAAAACCCTTCTATTGGACCGGTGCAGATTTGCAGTGCCTTGACATAAACGGGATCAGGCCTGAACTTCTTTGCCATATCGGTACGAGTTATGATAGCCGCTGCAGCGCCATCACTCACACCACAGCAATCGAATAGCCCTAATGGCCAGGCAATTATAGGAGCATTAATTACCTGCTCCAATGTGACATCCACTTGAAAGTGGGCTTTGGGAGTGAGGGTACCATTGTGATGATTTTTGACAGCAATCTGGGCAAGCAGTTTCTTGCCTTCTTCTGGACTTAAGTCATATTTAGCGAAATATCGGGTGGCCATCATGGCATACTGGCTTGGTGGCGTAATAGTTCTATCTCTCTGAGTGTTTGTAACTGCCAATTTATTATTGGGAAGGCCACTGTAGCCAAAGTCTTTTAACTTTTCCATACCTAGGGCTAAGACTACATCATACACCCCGGCGGCCACAGCATAGCAGGCATTTCTGAAGGCATCCGACCCGGTAGCGCAGAAGTTTTCCACTCTGGTAACAGGCTTGTACTGTAATTTCAATGCCTGGGCGAGAAGCACTCCTGCCTCTGCTGTCCACAAGGTGCCAAACCATGCTGCTTGAACATCCTCAGGCTGTATCCCAGCATCTTCATAAGCTTCATAGGCAGCCTCAACAATCAGATCCGTTGGGCTCATTTCCCAATTCTCGCCAAACTTAGTACAACCCATACCCACTATGGCAACCTTGTCCTTAATGCTTTCCATGTGAATTTCCTCCTTTGACTTGCTAATTTAGCATCTTATTGGCTGGCACTTCCACCAATAATTGTAAAAATTACCAACGTAGTGAAGCTTTCTAAATGTCATTTCTACTGGCATGCCTACCTTAACTTCTTGAGGGTCTCGATCAGTTATGTCACACATAATTCTGCCCCCACCTTCGAAGTCAATTGCGGCGCAAGAAGACGGCGGATCCATGGCAACAGCCAGATTATCCTGACTAAAGGTAAAGACGACCCCTTTGTTATTGGCAAAGCGATAATCCTCAAATTCATCTTTGGCTTGGCACTTGACGCACACGCGCTGTGCTGGGTACTGCGGATTGCCACATCTCTTGCACCTAACGCCGTAGAGGGCAAGGCCTCCCTTGCGATCTCGCCACAATGCCGGTACAGATGGTTGCTCCAGAGGCGGGCGAGCTGGTGGTTCTACAGGTATAATTTCCCGCCACCGCAAATACTTTTGATAGCTGGGAAGCATGCGCTTAGACTCTAGGTGACCCTTTATTCCCCGCCTGTCCCTGACATTCTCTATCTCTTTAGTCACCCTCAAGATATAAACGTCACAGCCATCGCCATAGCTGACCCAAAGTATCCTGTCTCTAGGTTTTGCTTCTTCTAATGCCGCGACTAGTAGCATAAAAGAAAGAGCAGTCCCCGTATTACCTACTACGCTGTACAACGGGTCTTGAACTTGGGTCTTGAGATCAAATCCTAGCTTTCTGGCAGCTATATTCAGTGTTCTGGCGTCCGGCGCGTAGAAAACAGCCTTAGAAAAATCTTTCGCTGTTAAATTATACTTCTTCAGGGCGCTGGAAACAGTTTCAGAGACGACTTTAGTATATCCCTCCTCACGGCCGAAACGCTCTTCCCAAGAACGAACAAAGATATCTTTATCTGACCTCCATACATCGATGATTTCGTCGGTAACAGTATAAGTCCCTTCGAGATTGGCGATTACTCCTGTGTTGCCTAGTAGGAGTGCGCCAGCACCATCGCCGCAATTTAGCTCCTTATCGCCGTGAGGAAATCCCAAACGAACATCGGCAGCACAGACTAAAACGCTCTTAGCCGAGTCGCCATTAATGGCATCTATTGCTGCCCTTACTGCTTCCGTTCCACTTCTAAGGGAATTGGAAAAGTCTGCGGCAAATATATCTCGTCGCAGGTCTAGTGCTCCAGCAACGATAGGTGTTGACTGTTTTTCCCTGTAAGGCGAAGTAGTCGAAGCAAAGTATAAGCCGTCGATTGTATAAGGATCAACGCCTTTAATACAATCCCTGCTTGCGGCAACAGCCATTGTGATACTATCCTCATCATAATTAGCTACAGCTTTTTCGCCAGGGAGAGGATTTTCGCCCCATGCCTTACAGATTTCAGCTCGACTTAAGCGGTGTAAAGGTATATAAGCGCCATAAGATGTAATGCCTATCATTTTGCCTCCTTATACAATTTACAGTAACTTAAGAGCATCCAAAAGGTGTCAAACACACAAACCTTTTGGGTATTTAATCTAAATTAGCTAATAGGCAAACGTATCCTGCTACGGTTGCCAGTTAACCTCTTTGAGAGTACCTGACAACTTCGTATCAAAGCCATGCTCACATTCCAACGGCA
The DNA here is from genome assembly GCA_016865855.1 of Chloroflexota bacterium. Taxonomy (GTDB): domain Bacteria; phylum Chloroflexota; class Dehalococcoidia; order GIF9; family UBA5629; genus 9FT-COMBO-48-23. The sequence goes on from VGNX01000033.1 coordinate 11,556, forward strand.
ACTAGCACGGCGATTCTCTCCACAAGCTTTCAGGATTATGTTCCTTAAGCCAGCCACCTCTTCCTTCTTCTGTAGTGTTTTACCTCCTTATAGCTTTTCTTTTCCCCTAGTTCAGATAGCCCGAAATAAAATTCCTTAATGTCCTCATTATCTCTTAATCTGCTGGCCGGGCCATCAAGGACTATCCTGCCATTCTCCATGACATAGCCATACTCAGAAACCTGCAAAGAAGCTAGGGCATTTTGCTCCACCATAAGTATAGAGGTGCTCTCTTCAGCATTGAGCCTTTTGACAATGCTGAATATCTCTTCCACTAGTAAGGGGGCAAGTCCTAAGGAGGGCTCGTCGAGGAGCATCAGCTTGGGGTGTGCCATCATTGCCCGTGCCATCACCAGCATCTGTTGCTCGCCACCAGACAAGAAACCGCTGGTGTGAGAGCACAGGTTTCTGAGTTTAGGAAAGTAGCTGTAAACCATGTCTAGGTCCGTTCTCAGATTGCCACTGTCCCTACGGGTAGAAGCGCCGACCTTCAAGTTCTCTTCCACGGTCAGATGCTCAAATAATCGCCGCCCCTCCATTACCTGTATGATACCCTTCTTGACTATGTCTTCTGGGCTGCTCCTATCTATCCTCATCCCTTCAAACTCAATGCTGCCATCTGTTACCTCCCCTTCCTCTGTCCTAAGCAACCCAGATATTGCCTTGAGAGTGGTGCTTTTGCCCGCGCCATTAGCACCAAGTAAGGCAATGATCTTCCCACTCGGCACCTCAAGAGACACCCCCTTTAGCACCAAAATAGCGTTGAGGTAAATAACCTCAACATTATTCAGCAGCAACATAGTGGATTCCTTGTTGGGAAGTCCCGCGTGATAAGCGTGACTTCCCAACCTCAGTTTTTACCTTAGCCTCATTGGTGTTGTGTCGTCAGTCGGACAGGGCAACCACCCACTTACAGGGACATGTTTTTTGTCTTTTATCTCGAATATTCTCACCTTGTTAGGGTGATACCTTTCTGGGGTGTAAGTAATGTCGGTCAAGCCAAGCGCAGTGAAGTTTTGCAGTTTCTCAAATTGTGCTTTTATGGCTGCGCCGTCTACTTTAGACCAGTCTCCACCGGCTGCTGCTAGAGCACCCTCCACGGTCGCTTTTGTTAACAGAACATTCATAAAGGCACATTGCGCTGCACCTGTAGCGTCTGTAGGTCGCCTCCTGTTGAGATTAAAGTAATAGTTTATCCACTTTATGCCCTCAACGTCGGTTTCGGCAAGGCTTGCAAAGCTGCGACTGACAACGCACCCGTTGGCAAGGTCACCAACGATCACGGGAACAGCTTCGGCAAAGCCAACGCCCTCACCAGCGAGCTTAACCTTACCAATGAGCCCCATTCCTGCCATGCTTTTGAGTATTACCCCCGGTCCGTGAGCGGCGGTGCAGGTATAAATCCAGTCAGGGTTAAGTTTCATGATTCGGGTTAACTGCGTGGATACATCCGTATCTCTGATGCCGAATAGCTCCTCAGATACAATGTTGATGCCCACCTTTTTCGCATAAGCCCGCATCTCGTCATTAATGATGTCCCTACCGTAGGCAGTATCCCAGGTGAGAAATGCTACTTTGTTCTTGGCAGGAGAGTTTTGCATCACCCAGTTCATCCAAGCACCTGTTGCGTCGCGGTACAAGGCATACACGCCAAAGGTATAACCGCGGGGGTAGACAGAAGCTAAACTGGCAACCGTCATGGCGGGCCATTTATCCTCAACAAGACGGTCATGACATGCTTCAGCCTCTCCAGAGACATAGAATGAAAGGGTCACTGGCCTTGGCTTCATAGCTTTTAGCTCCATGTAATGGGCGAGAGCTGAGTCGACCTTACCGGCGCTATCTCGAGCCACCGCCTCAACCCGCACTCCGGCAATACCACCGGTCTGCTCATTGACATACTGGCAAGCATCCAAAAAGGCAACGTGCATCGGGCCGACAATCGAGGCATAAGGGCCAGTCATATCACCAATCATGCCCACTCTTATTACCTCTGGTTTGAGTGCTGCCGGTGGTGTTGGTGGTCCTGCTTTTGGTGCACAGGCAAGCGCAGGTATCAAGAATAAAGTTACCAACCCTACGAATAGTATCTTAGCTGCTATTTTCACTTTTTACCTCCTTTTTGATTTGAACTATATTGTTAAGAACTTTTGCTCCTCTATCCCATGATCACCTCCTTTGCACCTCGCTTCTTAATAGGAGAACGGCCAGAGCCGGTAGGAAGCTTTAAATATCTCCCATCTATGCGATAGACCCCTCGGCTCTAGGATTATAAATAGTAGTACTACAAGCCCAAACACCATAGGACCAAGGGCAGCAGTAGCACCCCAAGGGCCTGTCAGTTGAGGGACAGCACCTTCTATTGAAGGACCTATTATTTTCACCAGCCTATCCAAACCTCGGATAAAAACTGTGCCCATGATAACTCCGGAGGTGCTGCCCAAACCACCGACAATTATTATCCCTACATACCATATAGACTCCATCAGTGAAAATTGGTCGACGGCTATGGCACGCATCCAATACGCCCACAGACAGCCAGCAACCCCAGCAAATGCCGAGCAGATGAAAAAGGCAAGCGATTTATAACTGAAAAGGTTAATCCCCATTACTTCGGCAGCTAGATCATTGTCTCTGATGGCAATAAAAGCTCTGCCCACTCGACTTCGTTGTAAGTTCTTAGCAAAAAAAGTCATCAACGCAGCCAGCGGTATAATCAAATAGAACAGTGACGTCTCGGTGGCAAGAGATATATCTCCTATTCCCACTGTAGCTGCTGGTACCCTGAAGCTATGCGCCCCACCGGTAATATCAGGCCTGATATTGATGATCAGCCACGGGATGATGAACTGAGCAGCTAAGGTAGCCATAGCCAAATAAAAGCCTTTGATTCTTAACGAGGGCAAGCCAAAAATAAGACCAACCAAGCCAGCAGCAAGTGCAGCGCAAGGCAAGGTTATCCACATAGGGAACAACAAGTATCTAGCCAGCATCCCCGTCGTATAAGCACCAACACCTATAAAAGCTGCTTGTCCTAAAGAGATTTGCCCAGCATATCCAGTGAGTATGTTGAGTCCAAGAGCAGCAATTACCGAAATGCCTATGAAGTTCATGAAGTTAATCATCCATTCACCGAGGAACAAAGGTAAACTGAGCAGAAGTACTAGCCAGCCAATGAGTATGCACCACTGCAACCGGGTCCGGCAAACAGCCATATCTTGAGCATAGGTTTCATCATAAGTGCCATAGGGACGCATGCTAAATCCTCTCGATTCTTTTCAAGCCAAACAGACCCTCGGCTCTGAACAGAAGTATCACGAGCAAAATAATATATGGTGTTATTTCCATCAGGTTTGGGTTTATGAGTCCACCAACGAGATTTTCTAATATCCCTATTGCCAGTCCACCTACAATGGCACCAGGAATAGACTCTAGCCCACCCAAAAATACTGCGGGGAAGGCCTTAAGCGCTAGCAGTGGAGTCATGCCAACAGATAAACCAAGCCTATCACCTAAGGAAATACCAGATAGGGCACAAACTAGCGAAGCCATCGCCCACGTCAAGCCAAAGACCAGTTTCACGCTTATTCCTGTAGACTGGGCCAACTGATGGTCTTCAGCTGTAGCTCGCATCTGTAGCCCCATCTTAGTGGATTGGAAAAACCATACCAATACTACGAATGCGGCCATAGCCAGCAAGAACGCCCATAGTAAGCCAGAGGACAGTGTCACCGTATCGAGTGTCATTGAGGTGCCGGGGGAAATCTTGGTAGGGTAAGCTATTTGCCCCGTGCCCCAAATTAGGATCATCGCCCCCTTTAAAAAGATTGACAGGGCTAGCGTAGCCATGATTGCTGCTAAAATAGGCTGGCCTATTAGCGGACGCAATGCTAGCCGCTCAATCAGGAGTCCTATTCCAAAGGCGATTGCTAAAGCAAATAATAGGCTTGGCAGTAATGGCAAATTTAACCAAGCCAAAAGTGACCATAAAACAAAACCTCCCAAGAGCATGATATCGCCCACAGCGAAGTTGAATACACGGGTTGATTTATAGATCAAAACAATGCTCAAGGCAATGAGCCCATAGACTCCTCCTACCATAAGGCCATTCATCAGATATTGTGTGAACTCAGCCATGATTCTTGCTAATCAACAGGCGCAATTTGAATCGACCTTTTCATTACCCCTCTCCTTCCATCTCGATAGACAATAGGAGACTCCACCATAATTTCCGTATCATTACTATAAAGGGCAACTATAATGTCGGAGTATCGTTCCTCAACAAAGGATCTTCGCAGCTTCCTGGTTCTGGTTAACTCGGCTTCATCGGCATCGAAATCCTTATGTAGATTGACAAACTTCTTTATCCTAGCCCAGTCGGGAAGGCTCTTGTTTAATCTCTCTATGTCCTTTCTGATAAGCTGGGTTACCTCTTGCTTCTGTGAAAGATCAGCAATAGTGGTATAGGCGATGTGCCTGATTTCAGCCCAGCGTCCCACATTTTCGATATCAATATTTACGATAGCACTGACGTAGGTCTTGTCTTCCCCCCCTACAACTAAAACATCTTTTATATAAGGACTGAACCTAAGCCTCGTCTCAGAATACTGAGGTGAAAACTTATTGCCACGAGCCAGCTCTTTGACATCAGCCATTCTGTCCATAACGACAAGATGACCAACTTCATTTATATTGCCGAAATCCCCAGTATGGTACCAACCTCCTTTCATGCTCTGTTGCGTAGCTTCAGCATTTTTGTAGTAGCCCGAAAATAAACCTTGGCTTCTGACCAGGATTTCTCCCTCTTTGGATATCCTCAGCTGTACTTGAGGTGAGGGAGGTCCGCAAGTCTCCGATTTGAAGTCGTTCATCCAATGTGTTGCTATTAGCCCTGTCTCTGAGATTCCGTATACATTTACGATATTGAGCCCCAGAGCGTAGAAAAAGTGCATAATGTCTGGGCTTATGGCGATGCCTCCAGTGTATACCACCTTCTTGCCCAATAGTCCCAGTTTATCCAAGAGGGGTCTCACTACCATGGTGTAGCCCACGAGATGAAGGGCCTTCCAAACGAAATTTGGTTTTTCATTAGCCAGTCGTATATCCGCTATTTTATAGTTAACGGGCAGGAAGATGTGATAGAAAAAGCGCTTTAATGGGTGAGCATCAATCATCTTAGCCTGGATAGTGCGATTTATGTTTTCCCACAACTTTGGACTATAGAACAGAATAGAAGGGCCTATTTCTCTGATGTTCTCTTGGACCGTTTCCGGTTTCTCTGGGAAGTTCGTTGTCATTCCCGAAAGCAGCATGTTACTTATGCCAAATGATTGCTCGCCAATCCAGGCTAGCGAAAGGAAACTCATAAATTCGTCGCTATCATCAATGGGATGAAGTTGCTTCATTTCGTTACCCCAAGTAATAATACTCTGATGGCTTATCATGGCTGCTTTGGGTAAACCGGTGGTACCTGAGGTATAAAGGAACACCGCAATGTCATCACTTCTACTATCTTCAATGGTTTGCTCGAAATGGCCAGGGTGTAGCGCTTCATATTTTCTACCCAGGTCCAGCACCTGGTCAAAACTCATCAAAAGTGGATCAGTGTAGAACCATAACCCCTTAGCGTCCCAGTAAATCACCTTCTTGACCAAAGGCAATCTACTGCTGATAGACAACAATTTATCGACTTGCTCTTGGTCATGAGCGAATACAAATTTGCATTCGGAATGCGTTACGAAATACTCCACCTCAGGAGGTGTACAATCAGCAAAGATACCAATGGCTGTCCCTCGTGCTGCTTGAGCGGCAAACTCGGCCCAATACGACTCTGGTTTAGTCTCACCCAAAATGGCCACCTTGTCTCCAGCCTCTAGGCCAAGGCTTATTAACCCTAAAGATAAATGTTGCACTTTCTGGTAGCATTGTTCCCAGGTGTACCTTTGCCATATGCCCCGGTCTTTCACCCGCATGGCTACCTTTTTGCTGCCATATCTTTGACAATTGCGTCTTAACAGTTTTGATAATGTGTTCTCTACCAACATTGCCATATCTTTATTAAATGGTCCTATTCTACGCCTGAGCTAACGCACTGCCTAAATAAGCTTTGATGACTTCGGGGTTGGTCTTAATCTCCGCTGGCGTTCCCTCAGCAATTTTTTTGCCGAAATCAAGTACAATCACTCTATCAGCAATGTCCATGACCACCCCCATATCATGCTCAACGAGGACAATAGGAATGCGCTGCAGCTCGTGGACATCGATTACGTAGCGAGCCATGTCTTCTTTCTCCTCCACATTCATTCCTGCCATAGGCTCATCGAGAAGAAGTAGCTTGGGCTTCATAGCTAGAGCTCGTGCTAGGTCTACCTTTTTCCTCTGCCCATAGGGTAGAGCACCCACTACTTTCTTCCTTATCGGCTCCAATTCTAGAAGGTTAATAATGTCCTCAACCGCTTGCCGATGCCTGATTTCCTCCTGATGCGACTTTCCGAAGTATAGCATCCCAGCTAAAGCTCCAGATTTCATAAGGGAGTGCCTGGCTGCCATCAAATTATCTAAGGTGTTCAATCCGGTATAAAGCTCAATATGCTGAAAAGTTCTGGAGATACCCAGACTGGCAATCTTATAGGGCGGCAAATCGGTGATATGACTTCCTTCAAAATAGATTTTGCCCTTGTACGGCCGATAAAAACCATTTACACAATTAAGAAAACTGGTTTTTCCTGCACCATTAGGTCCAATAACACCTAGTATCTCGCCTTTTCTGACCTCTAGACTGACACCAGAAAGGGCCTCAACACCACCGAAGGCAAGATACAGATTATCAATTTGCATTATGATCTGGCTAGGTTCATGCATGTTCCAATCTTAAGTGCTCCTCGCGTGGCTCATGATGCTTAACTCTGTTTTCTACCGCCAGCTAAACTTCGAACAACATCCACTATACTCTGGGTAGGAGTCCCGGGTCTGAATATTCCGGCTATTCCTATGCTCTTGAGCTCCTCAATCTCCTCCTCTGGGAAGATGCCACCGGCAATTATGGGAACGTCTTTAAGCCCTATTTCATCTCTTATCTTTAGCAATTTCGTCAGAATAATCCCCGGAGAGCCGGACAATATGCTCATGCCTATTATATCTACGTCTTCTTGCACCGCCGCCTGCACTATTTCTCTCAGGCCGACCTTTGGTGATGCTTCCAGATATACCACCTCCATACCGGCATCTCTCAATGTTGTTGCCACAACGAGGATTCCCCTACTATGCAAATCTAGAGGTGGTTTAGCCAGAAGTACTCTTATCTTTTCTGCCGCCATGCAAAGTTCCCTCCTATAAAAGATAGCCTAGGTTCAACAATAGGAACCCACATCATTGTTTTAATTTAGAATTTTCCCCGTAAATCTTGGTAATCTCACCTATAGTCATGTACGCCTTTACTGCGTCTATCGTGGCCGGTAATGTATTTGCCCCGCTTTTGCAGGAACTTATCAGGTTATTTGAGACATCCTCCAGTTTTTTCATGTCTCGCTGTCTTTTGACCCTATTCAGTCTCTCTCGCTGCTTTCTTACGAAATCCTTGTCTTCCTTCCATAACGGGAATGGGTATTTTGCCTCCTCTACATATTTGTTTACACCAATCATTACCCTATCCCCAGTCTCCACCTCTTTTTGAAATCTATATGAGGCATCAGCTATTTCCCGGCTCACCCATTCTCGAACTTTCGGCTCCCACCAATCCCCAATTGAATTGATTCTATTTAGGATGTTTCTAGCCTCGTCTTCAAGCTTATTTGTCAGCCACTCCACATAATAAGAACCGGCGAGAGGATCTATCGTATCCGCCACCCCTGATTCTTCTAAAATAACCTGATGAGTTCTCAAAGATAGCTTCGCTGTTTCTTCTATAGGTATAGCGAAGCCTTCGTCTGCAGAGTTTATATGTAATGACTGGCAACCGCCGAGAACTGCGGCAAGACCATGGAGCGTGCCTCTGATAATATTTACTAAGGGTTGCTGATATGTCATGGCATCTCCGGACGTCTGGCAGTGGAACCTCATCTGCCATGAACTTGAGTTCTTAGCACCCATATCCTCTCTCAAAATTCTTGCCCAGAGCCTTCTCATTGCTCGAAATTTTGCTGCCTCTTCAAATAAATCTCTGTGTGAGTTAAGGAAAAACGAAATTCTCGGAGCTATCTCATCTACATCAATTCCTCTCTCTCTGCAGCCCTTTATCACGGCAAGGGCAGAGCCAATGCCAAAGGCGATCTCCTGAACCGCAGTACAGCCAGCCTCTCTCGTATTTCTTACTGCCACGCTGACAGAATTCCAACGCGGTAGATTTCGGGCGCAGTATTCCACAATATCTATGCAGAACCTCTTGGAATAATGAGGTGCCCCTCCGTAAGCATAGAGTTCCGAGCAGCTTCCCATTGTATGTCCTATCACAGGATAGTTCTGAATAGTGCCAGAAAGATTCGTCAAGTCGATGCCTCTTTCCTCAGCAACAGCGACCACCATGGCGAGTACGGCTGGATGTGCGGTAATTATATTAATACCGCCCTTTTCCATATCTACATCTTTTAGTAGGTCTCTCATATCTTTAAGGGTGTCGATATGGGTTCCTTCCCTACCAACGAAACCTTCCGCCACCTCCTCATCAGAATCGATGCCCATATTTGTAGCATGATCGAAGACAATGCTAACCCCGGTCTGTCCATGTTGTTCCATAAATTTCAACCGTTGGCTGCTCTCCAAACCACCGCCGTAGCCTATCACCTGCCTTACCGTCCAAGGTCTTACTCTGTACATCGTTGTATATACACCCCTTATATATGGGTATCGCCCAGGCAAACCTAGGTCCTTTTCGTAGTCAAACCCTTCTACGTCGCTTGGCGTATACAGAGGTTTTACCTTTATCCACGAAAGGTTTTCGAATTTCTGCTTCCTCTCAGGACTTTCTCTTATTGCTTGCTCATAGTCATTCTCCCATCCCTCTTTCATTTCTCCTGAACTTTCTTCGTTGATTTCGTTGGACATGCTTCATCACCTCACGTATATGTAAACTTGAGATTAACGTTTTTAGATGCTGACATTCGTCTAGGTGTTGCTCTAGTTGGTAGGATGCCAGGGGTAGCCGGTACTTCCATGACTTGTGCTATCTCAATGCACGATCCTAATATTATCATAGCCAATACGCTTTTCTTGACAGACTGAAATTGGTTATTAAAGAACAGTTCTGCGCATATCTCGTCCAACAGCTACCATGAAAGACAATCACTGACCTTGCTAGTGGCTATTACAGTCATCGCTTAGTAATGTTGCCAAGCCGGAGATAAAAGCCTCTAGTATGCCGATTCTCCGTTCGTCATTGGGGCTTTCTCTGCCACGTTCACCGGATAGCCGTGACCCCTATATTAAGGTGACATATCATAGGCGTCAATCAGCAAAATGTGCTAAAATAGGTAGTAAGAAGCGCAGTTGTTTTGCGAAAAATGCTTAGGCAAATCAGCTGAGATTTAATGATGGGCACGGTCGATGTTCTTGTTGCCGTAGCTGAGCCGCTGTTGGCAGATGGCATTGCTAGTGCCATTGCAGTAACTGATGACCTGCGTGTGGTGGCAGTACCAGGACACCAGTTGGAAATCACTAAACAACTTGCTGAATTCCGACCACATATCGCCATCGTTGACCCCAATCTATTTGAGCCACACCCAGCCCAAGGAATTTGGCAGATAAAACTCGCCCATCCAAGCATAGCTATGCTGGTTTTGGTCACGAGAGCCACTTCATCTTGCTTGGCTCGTTGCTTGGAGGCTGGAATAGAGGGCTATCTGCCCAAGACTGTAAATGCACGCCGACTTTTGGAGGCAATACGTGGTATCTGTAATGGTGAAGCTGTAGTAGACTTGCAGTGCATCCGACAGGCAGCTCGACACCTCCATGATGTAGCCGGCGAGCAAGATTACGTGCCAGAGAAATCACAGCTTGGACATAGGGAACTGGAAGTGCTGAAACTAGCAGGTGAAGGGCTAACCAACAAGGAAATTGCTAAAAGACTGTTCGTATCAGAACGAACAGTACAAAGCCACTTTAGCGCTATTTTTGACAAACTTAGAGCACGGTCACGCACTGAAGCAGTAGTACTTGCCTTAAGAGACGGCTTGATTGCGGACGACAGTTTGAGTTGACGGACTCTGCTTTTCAAGCCAGCACCTCGCTATTCAGGGATAACATGGTGGGTGTTGAATGGAGCATTGTCTCCTATTGCATTTAAGCCTAAGCTGTACAGTTTAGATAACAGAAGCCTGGTTTGGTTAGGGGGAGCCGAGGAGTTTGCAGGGAGGGCTGCATTTTAAGGCTGGAAAATGGGGGCTTTCACGGGGGATAAGGGAGGATTTTGGTATCCCCGGTGGTTTGAAGGGCTTTCTTGGGCTTTTGGTGGGCTTCTGAGCTTGGCGAAGAACGGCAGGTCTGGATGAAATTGGCCTTTCCGAAGGACAAAAATGGGCGTGTCCCTGTTAAGAAGAAAAAAGGGGGGCTGGCGATTCGTATCCATCGCCAGCCCTCTGCTGGGTTTATCTATTCTTTTCTCTGGTTAGCCTCTTGACTTTGGCTACTGATAGGTAGTCGGGACACCTTGGAGAGCATCTCTGATGCCCTTTAAGACATTCCCGACAGAGCCAGTAGCATTTTCTGGTATTGGCGCATTTGTAGGTTACGATTACAGCGCTCTTTTCTATTTGCATAAAGTCCTTGTTCTCTCGGTCACATTGATAAACGTTAGCCATCTCATGCCTTTCCAGCCCCGTAAAAAGCAAAAAGCGAGGGTATCGCTCCCTCGCTTTCTGCGTTGGTCTTCTTTTCGGCAAGTGTCTTTGTTGGCTTTGTTTAAGCTACGGCTACAGGCTCTCTGTCCTCTTCAGGCTCGGTTACCTCTTCTGGCTCGACTTCAGGCTGT
>VGNX01000034.1 GCA_016865855.1 Chloroflexota bacterium
CTTACAGGACGAACGAGGCAGCTAAAGCTCCTCAGCCTGTAGAAGCCATGGCCATCTCCCGGAAATAGTCTATCTCAGAGTCACAAGGAGGTCAAATGAATGGCCCTTGACACCTATTAGGAAATCTGATTGTGCAGGAAATGGTGTCGCTCTGCCAAGTGGACCCTTGAGATTTTCTCTCCAGGTCGGTTCTCATTTCAAGTTCCGGCTCGTATCTGGAATGCCTTTGGTGAACCTATTCATCCCTCTTTCAGCTAGGCGTATTGACAAGGTTTCGCATAAGAACTGAACTCAACGAGTGATGAGCGGTCAGATAATACTGGCCTTGATAATTACTACCAAGCCGCTCTTGAGGTAACTCCTCTCATCCTCACGTAAATGGTGTACCTTAAGTATATCCTCTAACCCACCACTGATAATATAATCTTTGAAACCTTTGTAGTGGTCACCACCGGCAAGGAATTCCACAGTCCTTGATAAGCCAGCCCAGATACTGTTGACCGGTGGAACCAGGTAGTCTATAAAGATAAGGGCTCCATCCTGTTTTACAACCCTCCTCATCTCGGAAACGACTCTATACCGGGTTAACCTTCCCTTATCGTGTAATCCTAAAGATACCGATGCGTAGTCAAAGCGATTGCTGGCAAAGGGCAGTTTAGTTGCATCGGCTAAATGAAAAGAGACGTTCTCTAGCTTCTGCTTCATTTTATTTCTTAAAGCTATCTTCAACATGCTCGGACTTATATCGACTCCGGTGGCAATGATGCCGCGTCGCCCATACTCAAGCACCTGAGCCCCGGTTCCGCAGCAGACATCCAATACCCTATCTCCAGGACTCATACCAGAGAATTCTGGAGTGAATTTCCTTATATCTGTCAACAAGGGGTCTATCAAGGTCTCGTAGTTGAATATGAGCATTGCTTGAAATCTTATCATATAGCTCGCAGACCATGAAATTGCGGCGCGCATGGCAACGGATATTCAGTCACTTTTAAGCTCCTACTCGTAATGGAATGCCTTTGCCGAAGCTATCTGTTATAATGTATTCTCCAAAGCGAGGGAGGAGCAATTTCTTGTATAAAGCGCCTCGAGGCACTGCGGATATTTTGCCTGAAGAGCAGGGCTACTGGAGATTTGTTGAGGACAGGGCAATTGCCCTGTGCCGGCTTTATGGATACCAGCGCCTTGATACTCCGGCTTTTGAGGACTCTCAGCTTTTCACCCGGAGCATAGGCGAAGGCACCGACATTGTTACCAAGGAGATGTACACTTTCAAGGACAGAAGCGGCAATATACTGGCTCTAAGGCCGGAAGGCACGGCACCGGTGTGCCGGGCCTATATTGAGCATGGCATGGATAATTTACCTCAGCCGGTAAAGCTTTATTACCTGGCTGCCATCTTCAGGTATGAGCGTCCCCAGGCTGGACGCTACCGGCAGCACTATCAGTTCGGATTTGAGGCTATCGGTGATGCCGACCCGGCTCTGGATGCTGAGGTCATCGAGATGACGTGGCAGTTTTTTAAGTCTCTGGGCCTGGAGCACCTTTTTTTATACATTAATAGCATCGGCTGCAAAGCATGCCGGCCTCGGTATTTGGAGGGCCTGAAGCGTTATTATTCTGCCCATCTGGCCGGCTTGTGTTCAGATTGCAAGGCCAGATTTGGAAAAAATCCTTTGCGTTTGCTCGACTGTAAGAAACCTACTTGCTACGATGTGGCAGAGGAGGCACCGAAAAGCACCGACTATCTGTGCCGGGAGTGCAAGATGCATTTTGAAGCCGTTGTGGGATACCTGGACGCCTTAAGGCTTCCCTTTGATATAAGTCACAGGCTGGTGCGCGGTCTGGACTACTACACCAAGACTGTCTTTGAGATTCAGCCGTTGGGAGAGGGCGCTCAAAGCGCTCTCGGGGGCGGCGGGCGGTATGATGACCTTATCGAGGAGTTGGGCGGCAAGCCTACACCAGCCATCGGCTTTGCTGCCGGCATGGAAAGAGTCGTGCTTAATTTGAAGAAGCACAAAACTCCTGTCCCAAATTTGCCGGCTGCACAGGTCTTTATTGCCCATCTCGGGGACGAAGCTAAGCTGGAAGCGGTGAAACTTGCCTCTACTCTGCGTAGGGACGGTATTGCGGCGATAATGGCTACCGGTGATAGAAGTTTAAAGGGTCAGTTGAGACAAGCTGACAGCATCGGCAGTAGTTATGTGGCGATTATCGGCGAGGATGAGGTGAAAAGCGGTGTGGTGACTTTGCGTAATATGATGACCGGAGAGCAAAAGACCGTGTCAGCAGAAAAGCTTAAGGATTTTCTTGAGAGTAAGAGGTAGTGCTTGTTTGATAATGTAGGGGCGAGGCTTTAGCCTCGCCCAGCGACCTTAAAAGGTCGCAACTACATGTAGAAGTAATTTGGGCGACCCTGAATGTTAGAAACTACATTATCATAGAAAGCTGGTGGATATCTCCGAAGAACTGGAGGTCAGGATGGATGAAGTAGTTATATCTAAGGCGATAGTCGAAAGTTACCTGAAAGACCTGCTCGATTCGATGGAGGTGGATGTGGCTATAGCTGGAGCCGGGCCGTCAGGTATGGTCGCTGGCTACTATCTGGCGAAGAGCAAGGTTAAGGTAGCTATTCTTGAAAGGAAACTGAGCGTTGGTGGCGGCATGTGGGGTGGTGGCATTATGTTTAGCCGTATCGTTGTTCAAAGCGAGGCAAAAGAGATTCTGGATGAGATGGGCATCTCGGCTAAGCAGTATCAAAAGGGATATTACGTAGCTGACGCCGTTGAGGCAGTGTCAACACTTTGTTCCCGGTGCGTGAAGGCCGGGGCCAGGATATTCAATTTGCTCAGCGTTGAGGATGTGATGATCCGCGAGAATGACAGAATAACTGGCCTGGTGCTAAACTGGAGCGCTGTGTCTCTGGCAAATCTGCATGTTGACCCGATAGGCATAAGAGCTAAGCTGGTGATAGATGCCACAGGTCATGATGCTGAGGTCTGCCGTATAGTGGCCAGGAAGACGGGGGCTGGGGTAGAAGTTCGCGGTGAGAAATCAATGTGGGCTGAGGTTGGCGAAAAAGCGCTCGTAGAAAACACCAGGCAGGTTTGCCACGGCCTGCTGGTTGCTGGGATGGCGGCTAATGCCGTCTTTGGCTCTCCCCGGATGGGAGCTGTTTTCGGCGGGATGCTCCTCTCGGGCAAAAAGGCCGCGGAACTGGCTATGGATTTGCTGAAGAAGAGGAAGTCATAAATCTAGTGTGTTTACTGTTATTGCGAGGGGCAAAGCCCCGAAGCAATCCCGGTGGGGAGGAAACGTGAGATTGCCACGCTTCGCTCGCAATGACAAAAGGCGAATGGCTCGCAATGGCAGCGAGGCTAAAGCCTCGCCGCTACATTAGTAAGCAATTTCAATTATCTTTTGAGGGGGTGAGGCAATATGGCAAAGTCAATTGCTGAAATCAATGAAAAAATTAAAAAAGGTCAGGCAGTAGTAGTTACTGCTGAGGAAATAATTGGTATGGCAAAGAAGAAGGGAATCAGCCAGGCGGCTAAAGAAGTTGATGTGGTAACTACTGGCACCTTCGGGCCTATGTGTTCCTCGGGCGCTTATTTTAATGTCGGGCATACCAAGCCGAGGATTAAGCTTGGTGGAGGCAAAGTCTATCTAAATGATGTTCCTGCCTATACAGGACTAGCAGCCGTGGACATCTTTCTGGGGGCAACGGCTCTACCTGATGACGACCCCAAGAATAGAATCTATCCCGGTGAGTTCAGATACGGCGGCGGACATGTAATAGAAGAGCTTGTAGCCGGCAAGGATGTCAGGCTGGTGGCTACTGCTTACGGCACCGATTGCTATCCCAGACGGAAGCTGGAAACCTTGATTAATATCAAGGATATGAATGAGGCAGTCTTGTTTAATGTGAGGAACGCATACCAGAATTACAATGTGGCGGTAAATCTGTCTGACCGGATTATTTATACCTATATGGGTGTGCTTAAGCCGAAGTTGGGTAATGCCAATTATTCTACTTCCGGTCAACTTTCCCCGTTATTTAATGACCCCTATTATAAAACCATCGGCATCGGCACTAAGATATTTCTCGGTGGCGGCATTGGCTATGTTGCCTGGCAGGGAACACAGCATAACCCTAATGTTTTGCGAGGAGATAATGGGGTGCCGAAAAGAGGAGCTGGGACACTCGCGGTTATCGGTGATTTGAAGCAAATGGAATCCAAATGGCTGGTAGGCACGAGCTTTCTCGGTTATGGCTGTACCTTGACTGTGGGTATCGGTGTCCCTATACCGATTCTGTCTGAAGAGATACTTCGTTATACATTGGTGACCGACGGCGAGATTTTTGCGCCAGTGGTCGACTATGCTGAGAGCTATCCCCAGAGAAAGCCGGACATTCTGGCTGAGGTCAGCTACGCTGAACTCAAGAGCGGAAAGGTAAAGGTTCAAGGCCAGGAAGTTCCCGCTGCGTCCTTGTCCAGCTATCCGGGAGCGGTGGAGATTGCCAGCATTTTGAAGCAGTGGATAAAGAAAGGCGAGTTCTTGCTTACTGAGCCGGTGGCACCCTTGCCCGGAGTGGAATCTGGGATAGTCTTTAAGCCGCTTGAGGAACGTCCGATTCCGTAGTTAAGGAGGGAGAAGATGGCTACTGTTTCGAAGAGACTAGTTTTGCACTTTCCGAAGCGTTTAACAAACGAACCCATAGTCTACAAGTTAGTGAAGGACTTCGACCTGGAGTTTAATATTCTTAAGGCTTCAGTTACTCCTGGGGAGGAGGGGCTTCTGGTCATGGAGTTAACCGGAGAACAGAGGAGTTATGACAAGGGGGTGAAGTATCTGACTGAAACCGGGGTAAAAATTCAATCGCTGAGCCAGGATGTGGTTTGGAATGAATCGAGATGCACCCATTGCGGTGCCTGCATTACTTTGTGTCCTACTGGAGCCTTTTCTCTAGAGCTTGATACTCGAAGGGTAAGTTTTGACCATACCAAGTGCGTTGTCTGTGAGTTGTGCATTAAAGCCTGCCCGCCTCGAGCCATGGAGCTATATTTTTGAATGTACCAGCCGAGGACTTATCGCTGCTGGATTAAAGACGATGATTTAGTTTCCTTTAATGTCACTGTCAAGGAGACTGACCTCTATATCCGAGCGGCAAGCAACCTCGAAGCCGAAGCCCTGAAAGCAGTTATAAAGCATCGCACACTGCTCGAAGAGTATATTAAAAGCCATCCACTTTTTCTCCATAGCCTGGAGCCTTGTTCTGTAGAGGAGGATGCTCCGGGTATTGTCAGAGTCATGGCACAGGCTGCTCAGATAGCAGGAGTTGGCCCGATGGCAGCCGTAGCTGGGGCTATTGCTGAGGCTGTAGGCGAAGACCTGCTTGTTTGCACGCCAGAGGTGATTGTTGAAAATGGCGGCGACACATTTATGAAAATTTTACAAACCAGGCTGATTGGTGTTTATGCTGGTGAATCTCCCTTTACTGGAAAAATCGCCCTTGAGATAGGTCCTGAGGAAACGCCTTTGGGTGTATGCACTTCTTCGGGAACTGTGGGACATTCGCTCAGCTTTGGTGCTGCTGATGCCGTGATTGCCCTTTCCCGTTCTGCAGCGCTGGCTGATGCTGCGGCTACGGCCATCGGCAATAAAGTCAAAACTGCCGATGATATTGATGTGGCGATTGAGCAGGCTCAGGCAATAGAGGGGCTAGTCGGTGCTGTTATAATCAAAGACGATAAAATAGGGATGTGGGGTAACATGAAGCTTGTATCTTTATGAGTTGGTGTACAGGCTGTCCGAAAATGTAGCCCCGACCCTTTAGGGTCGGGGCTACATGTTTAATGTGTATCACCAATGTACCTATAACTTCTCCCACAAAGTGGAGAGAAAAATTGTCACATAGAGTTTTCGGATAGCCTCTGTAATGGATTGGTGAAATTGTTTTAGAATCAACGACCGCAGCAGAGCACTTGAAATGTCATAGACGCTTCAGCCCTACCACCTCTACCATCGATTACCATGACGGTGACTGTATAGTCGCCGTTAACGCCAGGGGAAGTCCATCCAACCGTGTTTCCCTCTCCTGTAAGTTTGCCACCTGTGGCTCTCCACAGGTAACTTAGCTTGTCACCATCCGGGTCCTGAGCAGTGCATTGAATGGTCACGGTTATCCATTCCCTGATTCGATTCTCGTTGGCCGGCGGATTCCCATCTTTTGTTAGCCCCGTGATGACTGGTGGTTGGTTTGGCTTGTCTATGACAGCTATGGTTGTTGAATCGGTAGCCTCACCGCCCTTACCGTCGGTTACCGTGACTTTAACAGTGTAGTTGCCGGCGGTATCAGGTGCGGCCCAGGAGACACTGCTGCCTTCCCCTTTAATGGTTCCGCCGTCAGCCGACCACCGGTAGCTTAAGGCATCGCCATCGACATCGGTGGCTTGGCAGATTATCTGGGATTCCGATAAAGTGGCGGCTTCCTTTTCGGCTGTTAGGGAATTGATGATGGGTGGTTGGTTTGGTGGTGGCGTTGGTGGCGGTGGAGGTGGCGGCGAGAATATATTGCAGGCGCTGCTTAAGAGCAGCACAGCGATGATGAGCAAAATGGCTAACTTGGACTGATTGCGCCACGGTAATACGTTCAATCTAAATCGTCTCATACGTATATTCCTATTTATCCTGCCTTTTGGCTCCTTTCCCGAGCTTAGCCAACCACGGCGGCGAAGACAGGAAACCGCCGGGATGTACAAATATTATAGTCAAAGCCAGGGCGAAAAGTACAATGTCGAGCGAGAGTGATTGCACATGTGTCAGTGTGCCGAACATTTCTTCCCATATGCCAAAGCATTCACAGGAAGTGAATTTCATCTTCCCTTGGCTGATGTACCAGGAATTATTGACTATAAAGGCTGCAATCAATGGCAGCGAGATGGCTGCGAAGAGGCGCGGCCAGATACGCAGGAGAAGGAGTATACCCAGGCATAGCTCTAGCCAGGGGATAATATAGGGGAAGAATATATCGCCGATAAAATAAGCCACTCCCGGTGTTAGAAGGGCATCCGGCAGGATGGCACCGATGAACTGCATGGTTTGTCCAGGCATCTCACCGAAACCGAATGCCTTACCGCTGCCGGCTATCAGAAATATAAGCCCCAGCACGATGCCGGCTGCCAAGCTTACTATTGACCTCACCCGCTGGCGGCTTGCTTTAGTAGCATCTGACATAATATCGGTCTCCAGATAGTAATACTGACTTGACTAGACTATTATTATAAACTACACTAGTTATTGTATGCAAAAACCTGGCTGGTGCCGTTTCCTAGCTCGGCTTCCTCTTATATTGGGGAGACCAGCTTGCCGGGGTATTCTTCTTGGCAGTGTATATAGAGGTCTTGAGCCGTTAGAGACTGCAACAGAAACAGGGCATAACTTTCATAAGGAGGCATAGATGGCTCTAGCGGACAAGACTTTGACTTGTAAAGACTGCGGTAGCGAGTTTACTTTTACCGTAGGTGAGCAAGAGTTTTACAAGTCACGAGGGCTACAAAATGAGCCTGGTCGGTGCCCAGAGTGCCGAGCAGCTAAACGACAGAGTCGCTACCGAGGCTATGGTCAACCTAGGACGATGCATCAAGCAACATGTGCCAAATGTGGTACTGAATGCGAGGTGCCTTTTGAACCTAAGGATGACCGGCCTATTTATTGTAGCACCTGTTACGCGGAAGTGAAACAACAAAGCCGCTAAAATAGCCCGATACCCTTCTCAGGAGTCTCCCCGCTGAGAGGGGTCTTTTTTTCCTGATAAAACTAGGTTATCTGTAAGTTGTTCTGAAGAAATGAATGCTGGTATTTGCCGGATAAAACTTCATCTTTCGGAGAGTCAGTCGCTAAAGGATAAAAGGCGAATAGTGAAGTCTATTACCTCTCGACTTCGGAGCCAGTATAATATCTCCATAGCTGAGGTGGATGACCAGGATTTGTGGCAGTTGGTGACTTTGGGCATAGCCTGCGTCAGCAACCACAACCAGCATGTTGATGAGACTCTATCGAAGGCGATGAGTTTCATTACCAATAATTATCCAGAGCTAGAAATCGTAGACCAAGAGATAGAGATTTTATCCGGCCCATAGAACCCCCTCACCTAGCCTCTCCCTCTAGGGGAGGAGGGGTGGGCAGGCATCCAGTGAGGATTTACTCCCGCTGGGATATGGGGAAGGGGAGAGGAATAAGGTGAGGGTGAAAAAAACAATCTCCTGTTAAATCGACTTCAATGTATGTTGATGCCTTCCTTCACCACCTTCTGACTTTACCTGATTATAAACAACAGATTGTCCATATACAGCCTATACCCCCGCGTGATGCCACCTTCGGTGAACTAGATGAGCCTCTCCACCTCGCCCTTCAATCGCATCTTGAATCTTTAGGTATATCGTCCTTGTATGCTCATCAAGCCAGGGCGATTAATGCCGCTCGTCGTGGCGAGAATGTAATGGTAGCTACAGCCAGTGCCAGTGGTAAAACGTTGTGCTATAACCTGGCGGTGCTGGAGGTGATCCTAAAAGACCCAAGCAGCCGGGCCTTGTATCTTTTCCCGACGAAGGCTTTAGCTCAGGACCAGCTACGGAGTTTGAATGAGCTGGCCTGTCCTGAGCTAGTTTCTTTTGGGGGTTGTGCTACGTTTGACGGTGATACGCCGAAATCGGAGCGGGCTGAGATAAAACGGAAAGCTAAGGTTGTGCTTACCAATCCTGACATGCTCCATCTGGGCATTTTGCCAAATCATAAATCCTGGTCAAGGTTGTTTCGCAGCTTGAAATACGTGGTGATAGACGAGGCTCATGTCTATCGTGGGGTTTTCGGCTCTCATGTAGCTAATATTTTGCGCCGCCTACGCCGGGTCTGCGCCTCTTATGGCTCCAATCCCCAGTTTATTTGCTGTTCAGCGACTATTGCCAATCCAGGGGAGCATGCAGAAAAACTTGTCGGGCTGCCTTTTGAGGTAATCAGTGAGGATGGTTCATCTCACGGTGGTAAGTCTTTTGTTTTCTGGAATCCTCCGCTTATTGATGAGACCGGGACAGGCCGGCACAGCTCCAATAGCGAAGCTACATTTCTTTTCAGCGAACTTATCCGAAATAATATCCGTAGCCTCGTTTTCACCCGAACCCGCAAATTGACCGAGCTTATTTATCTTTATAGCCGGGAGCAGCTGGGCTCTTCTTTGGGGCAGCTAATCAAACCTTATCGGGCAGGTTATCTTCCCGAAGACCGACGACAGATTGAACGGAAGTTGTTCGATGGACATCTCCTTGGTGTTGTGGCTACCACTGCCTTAGAACTGGGAATTGATATCGGCGACCTTGAAGCCACCGTGCTTGTCGGATATCCGGGGAGCATTGCCAGCACCTGGCAGCAGGCAGGTCGGAGCGGCAGAGGTATCGGCGACTCATTGAGCCTTCTTATTGCTCAGGATAATCCACTCGACCAGTATTTCATGCATCACCCCGATTCTTTCTTCGGCAAAAGTTTTGAGAATGCGCTGATAAACTCGGAGAACATCAATATTCTGAGGCCACATCTTCTTTGTGCTGCCTGGGAGCAGCCTTTGACAGATGGTGATGGTGCCTTTTTTGGTGCTGCTTTCGATAGGGCAATCTCCGAACTGGAAGGCGAGGGCAAGCTTAGAAAAAGCGGTGGGCGGTGGTATCTTTCTCCTAAAATTGCTCATCCAGCTCAGGAAATAAATATAAGGTCTACTTCGGGGAAAAATTACGCCATTGTTGATGTTTCTCAGGGCTATGAGTTAATGGAGACAGTAGAGTCCAGCGTTGCCTTTTTCCAGATACACCCCGGAGCTATTTATCTTCACCAGGGTGAGTCATATCTGGTACAGGAGCTCGACCTGGAAAACCGCGTGGCTATAGTGACCCCGACGGACGTCACTTATTACACCCAAACCAAGGAATTAACTGATATCAAGATTCTAAAAACTGAGCGTGAAAGAAGTTGCTCAGGCGTAAAGGTCTGCCTTGGTGAAGTGGATGTTACCAATACCGTGGTCGGTTTCAAGAAGAAGATGCAGTTTACCGAAGAGGTTATCGGTGAGGAGCCTCTCGACCTGCCGCCCCTGCGTTTTCTCACTCAGGCTCTATGGTTCGACTTGCCAGAGACGTCTATTGAGCGGGTGGCTGAGGCTGGGCTTGATTTTGCCGGCGGCTTGCATGCTGCTGAACATGCCGCCATCGCTATGCTGCCTCTATTTGCCTTGTGTGACCGAAATGACATTGGCGGTGTATCCACTCCCTTCCATGCTGACACTGGCAAGGCGCAGATCTTTATCTACGATGCTTATCCGGGCGGGGTCGGCATTGCCGAAAAGGGCTTTGAGATGATCGAAGAGTTATGGGCAGCAACTCTGGAAGCGATTAGGGAATGCCCATGTCAGGAAGGCTGTCCAAGCTGTATTCAGTCGCCCAAATGTGGCAACAATAACGAGCCCCTGGATAAGAAGGCAGCTCTGATATTGCTGCAGGGACTGCTGGGCATCAAGTGACCTCTTAATATCCCCCTTCTCATTCTGAGCCCTTCGCCTGTCATTCTGAGGGAGCACTTCGCTTTTTTCTATCATTCTGAGCGTAGCGAAGAATCTGGGAGCTGCGCGACCGAAAAATCTCACTGGGCGTGAATTCTGTGAAGCAGCCTTATGCTTATTGCTGAGATCGCTTCGTCGCTTGATGCTCCTCGCAATGACAGGAAGGGAAAGCGGAGATTGCTTCGTTGCGGTACTCCTCGCAAGCGCTAATGCAATATTGTTGCATTAATAATAGAAACGTAATAGAATTATTGAGGCTATGTCTCAGATTCATGTCGCCCTCCAGGTGTTGCGGAGCAGAGGCTACAGGGTAACTGAGCCTCGAAAGCGTGTGCTCAAGGTTTTAACAGAGGTGCAGCGACCTGTATCGCCTTACGAAATACAAGAAATCTTGCAGCGAAAAGGCGAATATCTTAACCACGTAACCATCTATCGGGTACTTGACCTTCTCTGCTTGCTCAATCTGGCTCACAAGGTTTTGATGCTGGGCGGATTTGTGAAGTGTACACTGGAAGAAGAGGATGGGTGCCATCGCTTCGTGGTTTGTCGTGAGTGTGGTGCTCTTCGTGAGTATGCAGACAAAGAGCTGTGTGAGGAGGAGAATGCCATTGCTGAGGAGTTTGGCTTTCGCACTGAGCAGCACTTCTCTGAGTTTTCCGGGGTCTGCTCTAAATGCATAGCTTTGGCGAGGTTTTGATTCTAGGCTTGTTTGGTGGCTCTCATGCTTAAAAGAATAGGAATTGAACTGGCAAGACATGCCCCCTTCACCGCTGCTGGAGCGATTTCTGGCATTGTCATCATGGTCATCGTGATTTTTGTCCATGTCCCCTCTGGCATCTCCGAGACTATTTTCTACGTCCTGCATCCAGCCCATGTTCTGTTCAGTGCCATTGTAACCACAGCGATGTATAAGCGATATAGCGCGGGTAAACTGTGGGCGGCAATTTTAATCGGTTATACCGGTTCAATTGGCATTGCTACATTAAGCGACGCCATCATTCCTTATCTGGGCGCAGAATCGCTTAAAGTTAGGATAGAATTTCATGTACCTTTTATTGAGGAGTGGTGGTTGGTAAATCCTCCAGCATTTTTGGGTATTGCTATCGGTTATCTGCGTCCGACAACCAAACTACCGCATGCAGCACATGTATTTTTGAGTACGTGGGCATCGCTGTTCTATTTCACCGCATTCGGTGTGGCAAACTGGCTGCCCTTGTTGCCTTTCGTCTTCTTCTTTCTGTTTCTGGCTGTTTGGGTTCCCTGCTGTGTAAGTGATATAGTATATCCTCATCTGTTCCTCGGCGGCGAGCAGCATCATCACGACGAAATCGACCATTAACTTTAGATTGACACACGGAGTTTATCCTGAGATGTATGAGATTCTTCTCCCGATAAATCGGGACCAGAATTAC
This sequence comes from Chloroflexota bacterium, assembly GCA_016865855.1. GTDB lineage: Bacteria > Chloroflexota > Dehalococcoidia > GIF9 > UBA5629 > 9FT-COMBO-48-23. The sequence goes on from VGNX01000034.1 coordinate 12,022, forward strand.
GTAAGGCGAAGGGCTCACAATGACGGATAGGAGTTGTTCAACAGCCTATGTTTAATCGTTTTGCCCCATTCTCAGCCTGGGTGCTAATGTGGCTGAAATTTGCAGATTTATTATATTGATATGCCTGATTCTTTAGATAGAACCAAAAAAGCTGTAAAACGTAGCCGAGATAGCTGGTTTGGCAAGATGGCTCGTCTTTTTGACCGAACCAGGGTAGAAGATGAGGTTTGGGATGAGCTGGAGGAGTTGCTCATCGCTGCGGATGTTGGTGTGGCTACCACGCAGAAACTAATCGAGAAGGTGAAGCAACGTGTTAGAACAGAGAAGCTGAGCGATGGGGTTCAGGTACGGGCTGTCTTAAAAGACGAAATGGTGAACCTGTTGAAGGTTGATGGTGGAGCAGTCAGCATTTCGAAGTCGGTCAGTACGCAAATCATTCTGGTGGTGGGGGTAAACGGTTCGGGCAAGACGACGAGCATTGCCAAGCTTGCCCATAGTTTAAAAAGCGAAGGGGGAAAGGTCATTTTAGCTGCTGCCGATACCTTTAGAGCTGCGGCTATTGACCAGCTCAAGCGCTGGGGTGAACGGGTGGGAGTGGAGGTCGTGGCTCATCAGCCTGGTGGCGACCCGGGAGCCGTGGTTTATGATGCTCTTCAGGCAGCTCAGAACCGACAGGCTCAGGTGGTTATAATTGACACCGCCGGCCGTCTCCACACCAAATTCAACCTTATGGAGGAGCTTAAGAAGATAAAGCGTGTAGCTGGCAAGTACGATATGCCTCAGGAGGTGCTGCTGGTAATTGATGCTACCACCGGTCAGAACGGCCTGGCCCAGGCCAGACATTTCACCGAAGCAGCGGGGGTGAGCGGTATTTTTCTGGCCAAACTTGACGGCACTGCCAAAGGGGGAATAGTATTAGCAATCTGCGATGAGCTGAAGATTCCCATTACCTATATTGGAACTGGCGAGCAGCTTGACGATATAGCCCCCTTTGATGCTAACACCTTTGTTGAGGCGATTTTTTCGTAGATAGGAGAAAAATGATTAATATAGGAATAAATCCGATTGCTTTTAGCATTGGAGTTTTTGAGGTGAGATGGTATGGGATTATGGTTGTCCTGGCTGTTGTGGTAGTAATAATCATGGCTTTGCGGGAAGCGAAGCGGGTTGGTCTGGCTGAGGAGCATATTTATAATGCCGGTCTATGGGCAATCATCGGTGGGGTAATAGTATCACGATTGCTTCATGTCATTGACAAGTGGGACTACTATATGGCTAATCCTGTACAGATTGTTGGTTTTGAAGGTTTGACCGTTTACGGAGCGATTCTGGGCGCCTTGTTGGCAATATTGATTTATTGCTGGGTTAAGAAGATCTCTTTCTGGCTAATAGGTGATGTCGCTGCTCCTGGGGCGATTCTGGGGCAGGCTATAGGCAGGATTGGCTGTCTCATAAATGGCTGCTGCTATGGATTGCCCACATCTCTGCCCTGGGCGGTGGTCTATACTTATCCCGGCAGTTATGGACCTGCTGAAGCAGTTCACCCCACGCAGATTTATCACCTGATTTGGAATTTGATAGGGTTTGGTATACTCTGGTCACTACGCCGTCGGCTTAAGCCGCAGGGCTCGCTCTTTCTTCTTTACCTTGCCCTGTATGCTGCCGGCGACCTCAGCATAAGGTTTGTCCGTGAAGGGGGACCTTTCAACTTTTTCGGTTTGCAGTTTTTCGGGTTGCAACAGGCTCAGCTGATCGGCATAGCAATACTGGTGGTAACAGTGCCCTGGCTTATTATTAGAATGTGGCGGGCGAGAGCACAAGCCCCGACCACCGGGGGTTCGGGTGAGGTCAATCGCACGGAGCGAAATCGAGGAGCTTAAGTCGAAGCCTTTCCCCACCATTCCACCGGTCTACATCTAGGTTGTAGGCGATATCCAGATAAGCCGCTGTTTCTTGAGCGCGGTTGCCAAACCGGAAGCCGATGGCGTTCCAGACTATACCTTCTTGCTTCAGTTTCAGCCCCAGATGCTCACACTGGCTGCCAATCTGACGCCGGTCAACGATTTCAACATGGCGGCTGACAAAGGCGGGCAATGGATTACCGGAGCCGAAGGGAGCCAGCCGTTGTATTTGTTTGAAAGTTTCCCCGGCAAAGACCGATAGGGGCACTTCGGCATCAATGTCTATGTGAGGGCGGAGGTCTAGGCCAGCCAGTTGGGTTTGAGCCAGGTTGAGGAGTCGCTTTTGGAGTTGGGTGAGGTTAGCGGTAGGCACGGTAAAGCCGGCTGCTTTGGTATGGCCACCAAAGTTGGTCAAGAGGTCACGACAGTCTTTAAGGGCGGCCATGAGGTTGAACTCGGGTATGCTCCGCCCGCTGCCGCGGCATGTTTCTGGGCCAAATTTGAACAGAATTACCGGGCGGTAGAATTCTTCTGAGAGTCTACCGGCGACAAGTCCCATAACACCTGTGGGGTAACTTTCATCGCCTGTCATCAGCAGTGGAAAACCGGTTCCAGCAGCAATTATGTCTTCTCTGGCTCGTTCCAGTAGTTCGCTGGTTAGCCGCTGCCGTTTGGCATTCTTTTCCTCGAGCTCTGAGGCTAGCGAGGCAGCCTCCTGCCGGTCTTGCGTGAGAAGCAACTGGTAGCTGGTGGCAGCATCATCGAGTCTACCGGCGGAGTTGAGGCGAGGCCCTAATGTCCAGGATATACTTTCAGCATCAAGATTACCCGGTTTTAGGCTGGCACAGCGCATCATCTCTTGAAGGCCGAGGCGCTCGGTGTTATTGATAAGTTCGAGGCCGCGCTTCACCCAGTAGCGATTGTCTCCAGTCAGCGGAATCATATCGGTTACGGTGCCTAAAGCTACCAGGTCTAATAACCTGTTCAGTAAATCCTCGCGGCCGCTACCTTTGAGGAGTGCCTGAAGGAGCTTAAAAGCGACACCTACCCCGGCAAGCTCAGTGGATTGGCAGGCGGAATCGCTTCGTTTATGGTTAACCACTGCCAGAGCCGGTGGCAAAGAAGCTAACGGCAGGTGATGGTCGGTGACAATTATGTCCAACCCCATCTTTCTGGCTTTTTGAATTTCAGCAATGGCAGTTATGCCGGTATCAACGGTGATGACAAGGCTGACGCCTTGTTTGCGGAGCTTCTCCAGAGCAGCTACTTGCAAGCCGTAACCTTCACGATATCGGTGGGGTATGTAGGGGATGACTTTGCCACCAAGTGCTGAAAGCCCTTGAACCAGTAAAGCCGTGGCAGTGATGCCATCGGCATCGAAATCACCGTAGATGGCGATTTCCTCACCGGTAAGCAGAGCCTGATAGGTCCTGCTTACCGCTTGATGCATGTCAGGCAGAAGGAAGGGGTCAGCTTCCAATCGGCTATCGGCGTTCAGGAAGGTCTCGATTTGGGAGGGCTCTGAGATGCCTCGATTGCAAAGCAGCTGAGCTAATAGCGGGTGAACCCCAGGTATGTTAATCGGTCTTTCGGCTGGGGTTAGTAATCTCCAAAAGGTGCGGCTCAAGCCTGTGCCTCTTTAAATGATTGACCTAGCTTAAAGTGACTCACCGATCACCTGTCGGGTTAGCTCATTAGCCCCGATATATATTTGCATGATTTTGGCATCCCGCATGTATTTTTCGACACCTACTTCTCTAGAGTAACCGTAAGAGCCCATTACCTGAACAGCATTGGTGGTCACTCTCATGGCTACATCGCTGCAATAGACTTTCGCCATTGTTGACCAAGCCATATTAGGTAGCCGCTGAGCATTAAACCAGGCAGCCCTTAAGTATAACAGGCGGGCAGCATCGATTTCGGTAGCCATGTCGGCGAACATAGCAGAAATAATTTCGTGCTCTATTGCCGGTTTACCAGCTACTGTTCTTTCTTTGGCATATTTTAAAGCAATTTCAAAAGCCCCACGAGCTATCCCTGTAGCTATTGCACCAGCCCCGGCCCGATTGTAAATCAATGTTCGTTGCAATAACTTAGCGCCGTCTCCTACTTTGCCGAGCAAATTCTCTTTAGGCACTCTGACAGTATCAAAGAATATCTCAGAATTGCAGTCGGCATCCATGCCCATCTTCTTAATGGGTTTACCGAAGGAAAGTCCCTGAGTACCAGCAGGAATGACGATGAGGCAAGAACCTTCATCACCTAATTCGGGGTTAATTGTAGCTACCACTGTATAAAGGTAAGAGTTCGTTGCGTTGCTCGGCCAGATTTTGGTGCCATTAACAAGATAATGGTCGCCGGCAGCTCGGATGATAGTTTTTATAGTTCTCGAGTGCATATGAGGATTTTCGATATCAGAGCCGCCGGCTGGTTCGGTCATTGCCATACAGCACAGATTGCCGTCTCTGGTGAGTGGTGGAAGCCACCTCTGGCGCTGCTCTGGAGTAGCCGCTAGCATAATTGGAGTCTGCCCAAACCAGCTAGCCCCGATAGCTGTAGCAATGCCACCGCAGCCCGCAGCCAGCTCCTCTAAGACAATGCTGCATTCCACATTGGAGGCATCGCTGCCCCCATATTCCTTCGGGATGGGTAATCCTAAGATGCCCACCTCGGCTGTTTTTTTGAAAATACCTTCGGCTAGTTTACCCTCTTCATCTTTCTCAAACTTCGTAGCGACTGGCTTAATCTCCTTCCCAGTAAACTCGCGGGCTAATTTTTGGATGGCTAATTGCTCTTCAGACAAAGTAAATCCCAGCATCTGATCCCCCTTCGGCGTTTGTTTTAGTGTAGCCTAATCCAGTTTTATTGGCAAGGTAAGTCGAACTAAAAAATTTACGCCGTGTGTTCTCGGTTGACCCACAGGGGTACAGCAAATATAATTTCTTTGGGTAAGATTGTGGAAACTAAACCTGCGGTTGCCTTTCATACTCTGGGATGTAAGCTTAATCAAGCTGAGAGCGAGCTTCTGGCTCGGCAGTTTGCTGAGGCCGGATATCGTGTTGTAAGCGGTGACGGGGCTGATATTCATGTCTTAAATACCTGCACGGTTACTCATATTGCCGACCGCAAGTCCCGGCATTTATTGAGGCTGTGGCGGAAAAGAAATCATCGAGCCTTGCTCATCGCCACCGGCTGCTATGCGGAAAGAGCTCCCGAAGAGCTAAGTCAGGCTGGCGCTGACCTTGTTGTCGGCAATGAGCAGAAGATGCTCCTTCTGGATGTGTTAAAAGATGAGTATGCTCCTGTGGCTCGTTGCTCAGCAGAACAGTTTGTGGCTGATGGGGTCAGTCGAGTCCGCAGTTTCATAAAGATTCAGGATGGCTGCAATGATGCCTGTGCCTATTGTATTGTGCCCAGGGTGCGTGGGCGAGAACATTGCCTGGCGATGGCGGATGTGGTTAACGAGGTGAAGGCAAGAGTCGCTGCGTGCTATAAAGAGGTGGTGCTTACCGGGACTAAAATTGGCGCTTATAAGCACAACGGAGCCAATCTCAAGCAGTTGGTAGAGCAAATCCTTGTGGTTACGGGTGTGGAACGGCTGCATCTTTCCTCTTTGCAGCCCCAGGACATTTCCCCGCAGCTTCTAAATCTGTGGCAAGACCCTCGTTTATGTCGTCACTTTCATCTGGCATTGCAGAGCGGCAGTGATGCGGTACTTAGACGGATGAGGCGCCGTTATTCTGCTGCTGGTTATAGGCGGGCGGTGTCTTTAATTCGAAAAATTGTACCCGACGTAGCTATTACTACGGATATCATGGTGGGCTTTCCCGGGGAGGGCATTGAGGAATTTGAGGAAAGTTATTGCTTTTGCCAGGAAATTGACTTTGCCGATATTCATGTCTTCAGCTATTCATCTCGACCAGGGACTGTGGCAGCCCGGACGCCGGGGCAGGTTGATGATAGGGTGAAGAAGGAACGCAGCCTGCGGATGCTGGAGCTGGCTCAACGTAGTGCGCATAAGTTTTGCCAGCGGTTTTTAGGGCAAAACATGATGGTCTTGTGGGAGAAAGAGGTTGCTCCCGGCAGCGAGATATATTCTGGGCTTAGCCATAATTACATTCGGGTGTTCGCTGAAAGCAAGGGGCCATTGACCAATCAGTTCTTGCCAGTAAGGCTGGTTCGACTGCATAATCAGGGGTTATGGGGAGAGGTTATCAGGTGAAGATTAGGGTCAAGGTGATTCCTAATTCTAAGACTGAAGGGGTTGGGTAGTGGGTCAATTTAAAATAGAGGGTTTTTGAAATTTTTCTAGCGTAACTATTTCCTCTAATGTCCACACATGGTCAGTGATTCCAGCAGCCATAGCCGGTGTCATGGCTAGTGTCTTATGAACCCTAACGAAGTTGTAGTACATGAAGTGCAAAGCTACCGCATGTTTAAGGTTATCTACTTTCTTTGAGAAGCCATTGGTTAGCCTAGTGAACCGCCTCATGTTCATTCGCATGGTTAGATTCTGTCGTTCTACAAAACTGGTTGATATTTGTGCGGGGTCTGGATTGCCCTTTATAACGTGTGTTTCAGTCCCATTGCATTTAGCTGGGCTATAGCGTTTTTCGCCCTCCGCTTCGCTTCCGTAGAGCTTTACAAGCATGGCATAGTCTATATTGTTACCAAACACATCATCTACAGCATCTAGGTACTTTCTATGACCATCTGTGGTCAGTTGAACTCTGTTAGTCAACCTCTTTGCTAGGTCATTCATAAACTGGTAAGCATAATTGGCAGTTCTTAGACCCACTAGCCAGCAAGGTACTAGCTTAGTGTCTGCATCAATGGCTACATAAGTCCAAACATCGCCATAACCTAGCTTGCCTCGTTTTTTCTCAGGTAGATTATCCTGTTTGGCATAACAGAATGACCATATCTCGTCACATTGAATCCTACGGCTCTGTAGGTTCTTTAAGTGCCTGTATTGGTACAGATAACAGGATTTACCTACCTCGATAAACAGGCGGGTCACGGTACCTTTAGCTGCTCCGGTCATTCGGCAGGTAGCACGGATTGAGTTACCCTCGACTAGAGCGGTGATAACTTTGGTTCTTTGCCTGGTACTTAGCCTATTCATACCTATATTATACATGACCGCTCAAGCATTGTCAAGTATAATTAGGCCATTTTGGTCAAAAGTTTTTAATGAGTTCTAATTGATTATCTGGACAGGTAAACCAATTAGCTTTTCTTTGTTTTCTTCGTAGCCTTAAAGTCCTTCGCTATATAAATAGTACTGATGACCGGCTTACCCATATCACCTGCACCAAACTTGACATAGTTTTTCGTAGTCTTAATCCTGTCGAGTTGGAAGGTCTCGGACCTACCGTAATCATCAGTGACTATTATTGAGACTTGCATAGTTCCTCCCTTGGCTTGAATAGCACTCCCTTCCTTCTCTCTATGTGTTGATATTGCGAATGAATGGATGGCTATTAAAACCCATCGATGGGGATGATTTCGATGTGTCCCCATAACGAAGTATAATTCTTTTCTCAACAACGTCTTGATATATTTCTCTAGCCATACCGATTTCGGCCGCCAGCGTCGTCCTACCTTATCAACCTTTATTACCCCTAAGACCTCGTTGACATGTCCCTTACAATCCAGCATACCACATTTGCAACGAACCATTAGTTTTCTTCTTTTGGTTATCCAGAAATGTGGCTTTACTGACCTAATAATTACGATGGTTTGGCTACGCCATCCTTCTGCGTGTAAGCATTCGCCTGTATCGCATAAAGATTTAATGATATGGCGTTGGGCTGGTTTGCTGTCTTCCTGCCCAATAACTCTTATAGAGTTTGGATAGATTTTACGACTTTCGGGACGATGTGCTTCAGGGTTTTCATCTTGAATTACCGCATGCACTAGGTCAAATTTCTCAGCCCTTTCATGTGTAAACAAAGGATATAGCCGGAGGAGACCGCTAACTTCACCTATGCCAACAATACAATGGGTTCGAGTTCTATATCGCTGGCTCCAGGTATCAACCCCCCTCCCCAGCACTATTAAGCTCTCAGACCACTCTGGCGAGTCTGAATCTAATGACATAAACAGACTCGTTTGGGTTCCACTCACCGTGGAGCGCCTTCCAGACCCCTTTGAACTCGTCAAGGGTGTAGCCGCCTTCCTGTCTCGCATCTTCTTCGTCGAAGTCCCCCAGTTTCTTTCGATATACTTCCGTGACCTTGAGGTCAGCAAAGTGAGTTATTTGTGCTCGCACTGTTACACCGGATTGAAGCCTTGGGTCCTTTGTCTTTCTAGAAGTTTGGGTCTTTAGACCCGTTACGATAACGTCAGCGTGAGTCTTAGAAAAGGGTAGAAAGATAGGTGCCTCGTCAACGACTTCATGAAAAATCGTTTTAACTGGTCTCTTGGGTTCCTTGGCTACTTGCTTTGCAATCTCTACTGCAAAGCGTTGTGGTACACGTCGTGTAGTCAATTCTTCAACAATCTCAATTGCTCGTTCCGGTTCCTTTACACGTTGAGTTATCTGCCTCGCTGTCCGATAGTCTATCTTCCCCGCAGGTATGCGGCCTAAAGTGGCAGGCGCAATTTTTCGCTGTATTTCTGTAGGCAAATCACCGGCTTGTAGCCATTCCCTAAGTGTATCGGCAGGTATAGCCAATCTTTCGGCCAACCTAGTGGCACTTGGATATTTACCCACAAAGTCATGAAGTAGTTCTCCACATAGTTTGCCCTTTTCAACAGCACTCAAGTCTTCTCGCTGGATATTCTCGATAAGGTTAAGCTCCATCACCTCATCGTCGGTATAATCTCGGATGATGACAGGTACTGTATCGAGCCTAGCTTGTTGCGCAGCTCTATAACGTCGCTCTCCTACAACGACCTGGTACTCATCTTCGTAAGGGCGCACAATAATAGGCTCAAGAAGTCCCACCTGTTTGATACTGTCAGCAAGTTCATCTAAGCCTGCCTTGCTAAACTCAAGTCTTGGATTTAGCCTATTTGGTTGTATCTTTTTAAGTTCAATATCGGGCATTATCCTAACCTCCATACAGTCTTTCCTTCTTTTGTCTTTTCACGAATCAATTCTATATCCTCCTCTAACCACTTTACCCACTTGTTATTAGGCACTTTCTGACCAAAGCCCGCCTGTTCCTTAATTTCCGCCCATGTCAAAGGCTTCTTTGTCCGCTTTAATATCCTCTCAATGGGTGCCCTAAACTTCTCGTAGTCTTTTCCTTTCTGTTGTTCCCATCTTGTCCGAGCAGCTTTTTGGGCTATTTCTCGGCGTTGCCGTGGCGTTAATTTGTTGGCCCTGGCAGGCCCACCCTTCTTGCCACCAAGTTTACCTAATGCAACAGCATTAGGATTCTTTTGTTTGGCTGGTTCCTCCGGCTTAGTAGTAGCTTGCTCAACGATAAAGGTAGCTAACTCATTGGTATCTTTAGGCGTCTTTTTTCTACTTGACCGCTTAGGCATACCTTAAGTATGCCATATCTGCGGGTAATTGTCTAGTCCAAATTAGGAAGGCACACCAATAAGAGCCATCTGAACAAGTGTGGCAATCGCAATTAATATAATCGCTATTATCAGTGGGACTTTGTATTTCTTCTTCTGTGCACTTGAAAAGGCATGAAACTGGACACCTATACTAATTAAAATTCCAAGAAACCCGAAAGCCAATGTCCATCTTGCTACTTCCATTATCACTGCTACCATTTAATCCTCCTGCTTCTTAATGGCAATATTTTAGCAGAATTGACCCCAGAATAGTATTATGTCCAAATTGACCCACTACCAGGGGTTGTCAGGGAAGACGATTGGTTTCTGGTAAGGGTTAAAGAGCCCGCGAAAGAAGGCAAGGCCAATAAGGCGGTTATCAAATTACTTGCTGATTATTTCGGTGTTCCACAGAAAGAGGTAGTAATCTCAAGCGGCTTCGGAAGCAGGAACAAGATTATCGAGGTTTCGTGACAATGACAAAGCATATAGTTGCTTTAGCTTATGTTCCTTCTGGTTTGGTATGTTGCAACGCCTTTTGGCAGCGTCACGTAACTGGTGGAAATTCGATCTAGCCATATCCTATACCCTTCTGTCATTTCAGTCAACCTTTAAGCAACCAGAGCTTCCTCTAAGAATTCCAATCTGATTGGTTCTTGCTCCAACG
>VGNX01000035.1 GCA_016865855.1 Chloroflexota bacterium
GCCGGTCCCTTTGCCCATTCGTGCGTCTGATGCGGGGCTAGCCACTATGGACACCCCAATTTCCTTAATCGGGCCACCTCAGGGCCGGCAGGCAATCTGATTGGCGGGGCAACCTGAGTTCCCCAATAAATTGTGCACCTCACCGGAACCCGTCAGGCTCTATTCTATCCTATTTTGAGGGTCTACAGCCTGCAAGTAATATACACGATGCTTTGTTGCCCACGAAAGGCTATAATAAATAAAGGTGTATATTGTTGCGAAAAGCTACTAACCTACATGGGAAACGCTCATGGCTGACTACGAGGTAATTCATGTTGCAGTAGCTCCTCCAGCTACACTTGATGCAAATCTCGTAAAAAGTGTGGCCGCTGTTATCAACAAAAGCCCTTATGATACACGTCTTCTCCTGGCCGGTGAGATTCCTAAAATCATTGCTCACTACAACAGCATACAAATAGCAGAATCCGGAATCCAGAATCTGCGAGACCTGGGTCTTGTGCAATTGCGTGTAGGGATTCTGAGCTTCGCCAGTCTCCACAAAGCTTCAAGGCGCAAACCCTGGAATTCAGGGAGAAAGAAGTTTTATTCCGAGACGTTGCCGGTAGCGATAAAAGGATAGGAGAAAATAATGTCTTCCTTATTCTCGAGGGGAAGATACGAACTTCCGTGGAGGTGGAGACTACGAAGTCCAAGATTAAGTTTAGCTTGACCGGGACGTTGCTCACAGGCGGCATCCCAATCTGGCGCAAAGTTGATGAGAAAACCACAGCTCGGTCTATTGAGGCTGAGTATTTCGCCAGGCTCTATGATCGAAAATCATCAGAGCCTAGTATAGACATCCTCCAACATCACATGAATTATTCCTTCTTAGGAGCAAAGATAGCTGTATCCTCTCTAACAAACTTTGGTACCCTCGTTCTGAAACTCCGAGAGGTATTCCCACAGGCGATTTTTGACAACAGGCTAGTGAAATCTTTCGTGGTAACCGAGTCTTCCAGCAGCGTTCGGGAAGATATTGAGATAAACTGCAAGTTGATTTTCTTGTTCCACTTAGCGACTAGCGGTCTCGACTCGCATACATAGCCAAGTTATTTTGAGAAACAGATAACGCACAAAACATTGACTCTGCAACGATAGACCAGCCTATGAACTGTCTAGAGCCTTCTATTAATATATCTAACAAGAGGAAGTCTGGATATCAGCAGTTCTAACAGCGTATTTGCCGAAGGGGACAAATCGCTTTATCTTGGCGTTGGCCTGCAATTTACCGATTGTCCAACCGCCGCAGAATCCTTGCTCTCTCCTGAACCTTTTGAATAATACTCCGACTAACGATAAAGTCTGTAGTGTGTTTTCCTGATTTGAACGTTTCATCCTCCAACGCTACCTGATGAAAGAGAATAGTCGTCTCGATTCCTTCGATTATCATTTCACTAAGAGCTCTCTGCATACGTAAAATAGTTTCTTCTCTTGTTTTCCCCCTTACCATAAGTTTAAACAGCAATGAGTCATAATGATGAGGAAGCTCGTATCCCTCATATATCCCTTCATCAATCCTGACCCCCAACCCATGGGGAAGCCGAAGGCCTGTTATTTTACCGGGACAAGGGAAAAAACTACGTGAAGCATCCTCTGCAGTGATCCGGCAATCTATAGCATGAGCAGTAAGGCTAACGTCATCCTGGTTATAACTCAATCGCTCACCAGCGGCAATTTTGATTTGCTCCTTGACAATATCTACATTGGCAGCAAGCTCAGTTACACAGTGCTCTACTTGCAAGCGAGAGTTCACCTCATTGAAGTAAAATTCTTGAGTGTCGGGTACGTAAAAGAACTCTACAGTCAACGCATTGACATACTGCAGAGCCACAGCTACGTCAAGCGCAGCGACGAACATTTTCATCCTCAAATGCGGCGATAAAATTTGGCACGGCGCTTCTTCTATCATCTTCTGAAACCTTCGCTGAATAGAGCAGTCCCTTTCTCCTAGATGGATGACATTGCCATACTTATCAGCAAGGACTTGAATCTCTATGTGCTTAACCCCAGTAAGAAGCTTTTCAACATAAAATGATGGAATGCCGAAGATCTTTCTCCCTCTTTCTTCCACAAAGCGAACAGCGTCTGCCAGCTCTTCTCTGCTTCTAGCTACGATCATACCAATGCCACCACCCCCACCTGAGGGTTTAACGATAACAGGGTAACCAATGCTTTCTGCTACTTCCTCAACTTCAGTGAATTTCGCGTTGGTTGAATCCATCAAAGGCTCATCAGAACCAGGGACGACAGGTATATTAAGCATCTTCATCAGCTGACGAGCTCTGTGCTTTGGTTTGACTTTATACATACAGTCGCTGGGAGGCCCTATGAAAGTAATCCCTTGTTTTTCACACATTTCGGCAAACTCAGGATTTTCGGCTAAGAAACCATAGCCCGGGTGAAGAGCTTCGGCTTTGCTCCGCATGGCAACTTCGAGTATTCTCTCCATATTAAGATAGCTCTGCGCTGCTTCTGCTGGCCCAATGGGGTAAGTTTCGTCAGCAAGCTTAACATGGAGCGAGTTGGCATCGACGTCAGAATAAACTGCAACCGTTCGTATCCCCATTTCTTTGCAAGTCCTTATTATCCTCACTGCTATTTCGCCGCGGTTGGCAATCATAATTTTGTGAAACATAACTCTGCCCTATCTTCAATTAGATTGTGTAATCTCAAAGCATTGCTCAAGGTCATCTATAACCTAAAAATGAGCGGACTCAAGCCAAATAAGTTATCTGTGAAGGCGGCCGCTCCCGCACTTCGAACTCAATGCCGGCTTCGTTAAATAACTCCAAAAAAGAATCATCAGCGTATTTGCCGAAGGTGACAAATCGCTTTATCCTGGCGTTGACCAGCATCTTGGCACAGAGTATGCACGGCGTGTGGGTGGAATAGACTGTAGCGCCTTCGAGGCTAACTCCGTGGAGCGATGCCTGTATGATTGCATTCTGCTCGGCATGAATGCCCCGGCATATCTCATGCCTCATCCCCGATGGTATTTTCATCTCATCTCTGAGGCAGCCGAGCTCAAGACAGTCCTTAAGTCCGGCAGCAGCGCCATTGTAACCGGTGGCTAGTATGTGCTTGTCCTTTGCCGCCACGGCTCCAACATGGTGCCGATGGCAGGTCGAGCGCTCCGCCACCACAGAAGCTATCTTTAGAAAATATTCATCAACATCCGGCCTGGTTACTTTCTTCATCTCAAAGCAGCCACAACCTTCTCAGTTTCTCTTTCCAAGTCTTTCAAGGAGGTCTCGTTCATGATGGTGAAGTCCGCCATGGCAATAGGGCCACCTTTGTTAGTATTCTCCAGTTCAGCGATATCCCGACTGGCAGCTTCCTCCACCGTTAGAGGCCGAATCTGTCTTTTCCCCAATCTACTACGCCTCGTCTTAGGCGATGCCCAAACAGCGACCACGTGAAAATCATCCCCATAGCGGCTCTTCATCAACGTATATTCTTCCCACGAATAGAGCCCATCCACGACAACATCTGATGATTTCAACAGGGCATCAATCCTCGGCAGGTTCAATTTGGCGTAGGCTGCCATCCCATGCTCTTTCCTCAGCTGCTGCCTGACGTAGCGTTCGTTTTCTTCGTTCAACTCCAGCCCCTTTTTCTTGATTTCCTCGTCGGTAATATCTCCAAACCTTACCTTCTTGAAGCCGTTCCTCACAAAAATCCTAGCTGCCTCGGACTTGCCCGAACCAGCCATACCAACAATCGATACCACCCTCATCATTCACTGCTTCCAATAGGAATTTATAATAGCCGCTGCCTTAACAACCGAATTTGTCCCCACATTATATGGAAAAATCTCGCGTTGAGCAAAGCGCCTAATTACCAATAATAATATTGTGCAATCGTGTATAACGTGTATAATAGGAACAGCCCCCTCCTGGGAGGGGGCTGTTTTCAGCCAGTGTTACTCACACGTGGCGTTGTTGGTGTAATTTTATAACATGTTATACTGAAAAGTCAATAGGCAATAGGAATGAAACCATGAAAAGTGAAAGGGTAATAGCGTATGTGGACGGGTTCAATCTCTATTTTGGCCTGAAAGAGAAAGGTTGGCGTTGTTATTATTGGCTCAATGTCAAGTTGCTTTGCCAAAATCTGCTAATAAGTCCTCAACATCTAATTGTTGTGAAGTATTTCACGTCACGCATCACTTCACCACCAGACAAAAGGAAAAGGCAATCTATATTCTTGGAAGCACTCAATACTGTGGATGGAATAAAACCCTATTATGGCAAATACCAGTTAACTCCTCTCATGTGCGAGAAATGCGGTCACCAAAATGATATCCCTGAGGAAAAAATGACAGATGTTCAAATAACCTCAGAGATGGTCTCAGATGCGCACCGGAATAAATATGATACGGCTTTACTTGTGTCAGCAGACCGTGACCTAGTGCCTTCAATTGAAAAGGTTAGATCAGAATTTCCTCACAAGCACGTGATAGTAGTATTTCCACCGATGCGCACTAATGATGACCTTCGTAGGGTTGCCAATGGTTTTGTTCATATTACAGAACCGTTGCTTAAGAAGAGCCTATTGCCTCCAGAAATTACAAAACTTGATGGATATGTGTTGAAATGCCCATTACAATGGCATTGACACCTTCTAACCTAGTGCTATAATAAAAGTTAAAGGGGGTGAATTATGGATGCTAAGGAAGTTGCCATGAATATTACCATCGCAGTTATAAATAGGAATCCATTAGCCGCAAAGAGTGATAAGGGAGACGAAGAATTCTCAGCAAAATGGGCGGGAGAGACATACAAAACTATACTTCTAGCTATTTGCTAGGCTATTGATAAGGCTAACAAACAAATGAGGCATCTCAAATAACCTCAATTTCGCCTAGTCTTAGCCCTTTATCCTTGAGATAAAAGTAAAGTTCAATATTTTCAACTAACTTTGCTGGAAGTTCTATCGGTTTTAGGCTTTCATTTCTTGTTTTTTCTACAATTCACTCATTTGCTTACTCCTATTTGTAAAAATTGAAGGGAGGTATCAATTCATTAAGCTTTTCACAACAAGCTATTTTGAAGCCCCTTCGCCCCAATGCTATAATGATTCCAAAGCCTCATGAATATCCGCAATCGAGCTAACTTCTACCGACGACAGTCTTCAGACACAAAGGAGGAAACACAATGAAAACCTTACCGGCCATTAAGCTTATCATTCTGGCCCTGTTCGTCATCCCCCTGGGGCTCAGTCTCGGCTGTGGTGCTGGTGGCGGCTGTGCCGATGTATACCTGGAAGGGGTAACCATCGGTTCGGTATCAGTTGAGGGTAAACCGGTTACCGGACTGCCCTCGCAGAAAGTGAACCTCCTGCTCAATGTCAATGCCAACAGGGTAACCATAAGCACGGTTGGTGGGGAGACCACCATTAAACTGAGCCCTTCGGGTGCCACCATAGTCACCGGCCCGGATGGCATAAGCTTTACCGGCGTCAAGCCGGAACAGGTAGAAATTAAATGGGAAAGTACAACAACTAAGTAGTTGGAACAATCTATGGATGTTTTAGCTAAACTGAATCCGGCCCAGAAACAGGCCGTAGAAACCATTGACGGGCCATTGCTCATCGTCGCCGGCCCCGGCAGCGGCAAGACCAGGGTCATCACCCACCGGGTTGCCTACCTGATAAAGGTCTGCGGCATAAGCCCTCATCACATCATGGCGGTCACCTTCACCAATAAGGCGGCCAGGGAGATGGCGGAGAGACTGGAAAGGCTGCTGGGACGGACAGCCGAAGCCTTAACTCTGGGCACCTTTCACGCCATCTGCGCCCGCATCCTGCGCCAAGAGGGCAAAGCCATCGGGCTCGACTCCAGATTCGTCATCTATGACGAGGAAGACCAGTTAAACCTGATAAAGCAGGCCCTACAGGAACTTAACCTTGACCCCAAGCAATACACACCCAGAGCTATTCAATCAGCCATTAAATATGCCAAGAGTCGGCTGCTGACTCCCACAGATTACGCCCAGCAGACCAGCAATTATTTCGAAGGGGTAGTCCAGCGTGTCTACGAGAGATACCAGCAATCTCTCACCCAGAGCCATGGGGTTGACTTCGATGACCTGCTGATGAAAACAGTCCAGCTCTTCAACGACCATCCCAAGGTTCTGTCCAAATATCAGTTACGCTATCTGCATATCCTTGTTGACGAGTTTCAGGATACCAACATCACCCAGTACATGTTGATAAAGCAGCTAGCCGGAAAATACCGCAATGTCTGCGTTGTCGGCGACCCTGACCAGTCCATCTACTCGTGGAGGTTCGCTGACCTGCGCAACATTCTCAGCTTCGAAAAGGACTACCCAGATGCCAAGGTTGTCCTTCTAGAGCAGAACTATCGCTCCACCAGGACCATACTGGATGTAGCTTCCAGCATCATCTCAGTCAACTCACGGCGTAAACCGAAACGCCTGTGGACAGAGAATGAGGCTGGCATTCCGATTTCCGTCATCGAGGCTTACACCGAAGATGAGGAGGCCCAGTTTGTCATCAGTGAAATAGAAAGGCTGGTTGAACAAAACTTTGTCTCGCCGGGCAGCTGTGCCGTGATGTACCGGGTCAATGCTCAATCACGAGCCTTGGAGGAAGCTTTCATGCGCTATGGCGTACCATATAAGCTTGTCGGCGGCACCCGCTTCTACCAGAGGCGCGAGATCAAAGACGTCATCGCCTACCTGAGGCTAATTCACAATCCAAACGACAATATCAGCCTCGCCCGCATAATAAATGTCCCCGGCAGGGGTATCGGCCAGCGTACCCTTGCCGAGTTATCAGGCTGGGCAAAAAATCAGGGCATGCCTTTGTATTCAGCGCTGAAGATGGTGGCAGAAAAGAAAGGACCGGCTTTAACACCACGGGCCAACTACGCCTTGACCAGCTTCCTTAACCTGATTGATGAACTCATCGAAAAAAGCCAAGAGTTGAGCCTCACAGATTTGCTGGATACAGTGCTGGAGCAGACAGGCTACAAAGAACATATCCTTAACGAAGAAGATGGCGAGGAGCGCTGGGAAAACATCCAAGAGCTATACACCGTAGCCAGAGACTACAACGAGCTTAGCCCCGATGAGGCACTAGCTATCTTTCTCGAGAAGGTAAGCCTGGTATCAGATATAGACGAGCTTGATGAAAAGGGCGATGCCACCACCTTAATCACTCTACATCAAGCCAAAGGCTTGGAATTTCCCGTGGTCTTCATCGTCGGCATGGAAGAAGGCCTGTTGCCCCACCGTAGGTCGCTGGACGACCCTGAGGAATTGGAGGAGGAACGCCGCCTGTGTTACGTAGGAGTGACCCGGGCGCAGCAGCGAGTCTATCTGTTGCACACCTACCGCCGCAGCTTATTCGGCGGGAACTCAGCCACCCGGCGTTCCCGATTCCTTGAAGACATCCCACCTCAATTAACAACTCGCAAAGGCCTGTGGGAAGAAGAGAAAGAAGAGGAATTCACCCCAGTAACCGCCCTTTATTCCAAGCCGGCACCAAGTCCGCTCAGCACACTAAAACTAGAGGTCGGCGACCAAGTTCACCACAAGATGTTCGGCGACGGCGTAGTCATAAACTGCTCCCCGAACAAAGACGACCAGGAGATAACCGTCGCCTTCACCACCGCCGGAGTTAAGCGTCTCCTCCTCAGCCTGGCACCCCTGGAGAAAATAGAAAAAAGCTGAAGATTTTGGTTCAAACCAATTGACAAAATACACGAAAACGTGTAAAATAAGAATTAAGACAGTATGACTCAAGTAATAGAGACAGGCAATCAGCAGACACTCCCAGGAGTTGCTTTGCAACTGGATACAGTTATCCACGGCGATTGCTTGAGTGTGATTAAGACATTCCCTGATGAGTGCATTGACTTAATCGTTACTTCTCCACCTTACGCAGACAACCGAAAGAAAAGCTACAAAGGTACCCCTACTAACCAATATGTGCAATGGTTCTTACCTATATCTTACGAATTGAAACGCATCCTTAAGCCTGAAGGCTCTTTTGTACTGAACATCAAAGAGCGAACCGCCAATGGCGAGCGCCAGACCTACGTATTAGAGCTAATTCTAGAGCTGAGGAAGCAAGGCTGGCTTTGGACCGAGGAGTACATGTGGCATAAAAAGAACTGCTACCCAGGGAAATGGCCCAACCGATTCAGAGATGCTTGGGAGCGCTGTTTGCATTTCACCAAACAAAAGAAATTTAAAATGTTTCAGCAAGCGGTGATGGTGCCTATGGGTAGCTGGGCAGAAAAGCGCCTAACCAAACTAAGTGACACCGACCGTATTCGTGACGAGTCTCGTTCGCTCAGCGGCTTCGGCAAAAACGTGTCCAACTGGCTCGGCAAGAAATATGTTTACCCAACAAATGTTTTACACCTCGCCACAGAGTGCTCCAACCGCAATCATAGTGCGGCCTTTCCCATATCCTTACCATGCTGGTTCATTAAATTATTCACTGAGCCAGGAGATGTGGTCTTGGACCCTTTTATTGGTTCTGGGACAACCTCACTCGCTTGCATTGAACTCGACCGACACTATATTGGCATTGAATTGATGGAGGACTATTATAAGCTAGCCCTTGAGGCTGTCGCTGCTCATCGCCAACTTGTGGCAGCAGTAAGGAGAGGTAATGGTGAACACAGACGAACTCCAGAGTCTGATAAGCAAATGTCTCCAAGACTTCCATGAGCGGCGTGTACGAAGGCTAGAACAACTCCGATTAAAATATTTTCTACGCAGAAAGAACCCCTACCTTTTCAAAGCACTCGGAACACAAAAGGCCTCTGAGATCGTTGAGAAAATACTTACCGCCTATATTGGTGCTTCAGACGAAACTATGTTTGGAGAAGCCTTCTTTGAACCTATAGCTAGGATTGCTTCAAACGCCAAAGTTTCAGATGCTGAAGGAGTAGACTTCCTAATTGAAACTGAAGACAGGGTAATTGCTGTGGCATTGAAATCAGGGCCCAATATTTACAACGCCAGCCAGAAGAAACGTCAATCTCAAGAATTCCTGGCTTTACGAAGCCGCCTTTACAAGCTCCACAAGCAGTTTGACCCTATGCTAGGACATGCTTACGGGCGAGCCAGATCGGAGCCAACTAAAGATCTTGTCTACAGACGCCGCTCAGGACAGGATTTCTGGACAGAGATTACGGGTGACCCTGACTTCTACTTAAAGTTGGTAGGTTTAATGAAAGAGGAGCCAGCTAAGCACAAGCAAAAATATGCTCCGGCTTGGGATGCCGCCATAAACAGATTCACAGCCGAATTTGTTAAAGACTTCTGTTTCGCTAATGGCAGTATAGATTGGGAAAAGCTTGTGAAATTTGTCAGTGAATCCAGTTCAGTTGAACATAAGAAGCTCAAAAGCGCAAAAGGAAAATCTTAATGGGCATGCCAATATCGATAAAAACCGTGTAAAATAAGCCAGCATGCCAATCAAAATTTTAGCCCGGGAAGTTATCTCCAAGATTGCGGCTGGTGAGGTGGTGGAGAGGCCGGCTTCGGCGGTGAAGGAGCTGGTGGAGAATGCTCTGGATGCCGGCACCACACAGATAGCAGTTAAGGCGCAGGGCGGCGGCATCAGCCTTATCAGGGTCACCGACAACGGCAGCGGCATCCCGGCAAGCGACGTGGAGCTCGCCTTTCACCGCTACGCCACCAGCAAGGTTGATACGTTAACCGACCTGGAAAAAATCACCACGCTCGGCTTTCGCGGCGAAGCTCTGCCCAGCATAGCTGCTGCGGCTGAGGTGGAAATCCTGACTAAAGCCGACGATGATGCCGCCGGCACCTACCTTTACCTAAGAAGCGGCAACGTAGTGAAGCGGGAGAAACACAGCCGGCCTCGAGGCACTACCATCACCGTGCATCACCTTTTCCGCAACTTCCCGGCGAGACTGAAATTCCTAAAGTCAGTAACTACAGAAAATGGCCACATCGCCAACCTTTTAAGCCAGTATGCATTGGCTTTCCCTGAGGTAAAATTCAACCTTGTCCTCGATGGGCGGCTAACCTTACACACCCCGGGCAACGGCAGCCTGCGCGATGTCGTCGCCGAAGTTTATGGTCTCGAAGTAGCCCGACAGATGCTGGAGATAGATGAAGCTGACCAGGTTCCCGGTGTGTCTGGCCTGGTAAGCCCAGCTTCTTTAGCCCGCTCTAGCCGGGGCTATCTCAGCTTCTTCGTCAACCGACGCTGGGTGCGGAGCAGCCTGCTGGCTCGAGCCGCCGAAGACGCCTATCACGGCTCGCTCATGACCGGCAAGTACCCTATCGTGGTCTTAAATATCTCTTTACCGCCGCAAGAGATTGATGTCAACGTCCATCCTACGAAAACAGAGGTGAAATTCCGCAATAGCCAGACGGTCTATACAGCGATACAAAAGTCAATAGGGAAGGTGCTGGTCAAAGCACCGCCGCCTAAAATCAAAACTGGCGCCCCGTCATTTACACCACCACCAAGCTTGTGGACAGCGAAAGGCGCTGAGACAACTTCTCTGCCTATACTCAGAGTAGTTGGACAGTTAGCCAGCAACTACATCATGGCTGAAGGACCTGAAGGGCTTTACCTTGTTGACCAGCACGCCGCTCACGAGCGTGTCCTGTTCGAAAAAATCCTGGCCCAGCGCTCCCAGCATAAGATAGAAACTCAAGGACTGCTTGAGCCGGTAAACATAGAATTAAGCCCCAAGCAAGAAGAGGTTTTGAAAACAAAGGGCGAGCTGCTCACCGAGTTCGGCTTCAACCTCGAGCCCTTTGGCGCAAGGAGCTACCTGCTAAGAGCTGTGCCGACAATAATAAAGGAGGGAAACCTAGCCGAAGCGGTGAGGGCACTGCTGGACTCTCTCGCCGCCGAAGGAGAGCCATCTAAGCGGGAGGAAAACATAGCTCAATCTTTAGCCTGCCACAGCGCCGTCAAAGCCGGGCAGTCGCTAAACGCCGAGGAGATGAGGGAACTGATAAAACAACTGGAACAGACCAACCAACCCCGAACCTGCCCCCACGGCAGGCCTACCATGATTCACCTAAGCTCACGCCAGCTAGAAAAGGAATTCGGCAGAATTGGATAGAAAGCTCTTTGCCACCAATCATCCCATCCACTCTTTGCCGGCACGCTCATTCAGATTACACAATGGCAAGTCCTGAGAGGCTGGGGCCTTCTTGATTTCAGGAATAAACCTGATGCAGTTTTTGTTGCAGGAATCACAGTAGACTATATCGTCATATCTGCCTTCCTGCGCTTTCCTCACCCAATTGGGGTCGGTGATAAGCTGACGCCCCAAAGCCACAAAGTCAGCTTTATTCTGGGAAATAATCTCTGCGGCTAGCTGGGGTGAGTTAATCCGTCCCACAGCTATTACCGGGATATTTACTTCTTTTCTTATCGCCTCAGCCTGGGAAACATACGTCCCCATTGGTTGTCTTTTGGAAGGCATAATTTGTCTGGGAAGGCGTCCGAAGGAAACATCGATGACATCAACTCCGGCTTTTTTCAGGGCCTTAGCCAATTTGATGCTCTGCTCCAGCGTGATGCCACCCACTACTCCTTCTTCAGAAGATAGTCTCCAGAACAAAGGGTATTCTTCACCCACAGCCTTTCTGACTGCCTTGACACACTCCAGGGCAAAGGCCATTCTCTTCCCCACGCTGCCACCATATTTATCATTTCGCCTGTTATCCAAAGGAGAGAAAAATCGGTGCAGCAGGTACCCGTGGGCACCGTGAATATTCACAAAATCTAACCCGGCTTCCTTGGCACTAGCCGCGGCAGCAGCAAACTTGCCAATTATGATTCCAATTTCAGCCGCCTTAAGTTCTCGTGCCTTTTCCACAGGTGAAGGGGCGACTAGCTCCCCCTGGTCTCCCATAAGCCCGGCAGGAAAACGAAAGCCATGCCACAACTGAATTCCCAGCTTTGCCCCTGCATCATGAACATCTCTGGCAAGTGATGACAATCCTTGCAAGAATGAAGCCAGAGCCCCTCTTTTCCCCCAAGCCTCATCAGAGGCCAAGACATCCACCGCAGTACCCGGCAAGACGATGGCACCTACACCTCCTCGGGCTCGCTCGAGGTAGAAAGCCCTGGCTCTATCACTGCGAAATCCCAGACTTAATGCCATCGGCGCCATGATTATACGGTTCTTGATTTCCAGGCCCTTGATGGTAATAGGTGTGAATAAGGCAGCCATATTCTGCTGCGGCATCTCAACCCTCCAACTCTAAAGTGTGTTTATTAATCCCCGTCTGTCATTGCAAACGAAGCAATCTCTGAGATTGCCACGTCGCTGTCGCTCCTCGCAATGACAATGCATCATTGGTTAATAGTCTAAACCTAGAACTGACTGGTTTTAGTCAGCTAGCTTAGTTCGCTTTTCGTGATAACTCAAAAACCGGCCGATAGCTTTGGCGGCACTACTTACTGAAAAATAAACTGGAATTCCCGCCTGTTGGCACTTTTGCTGACAAGCAATGGCTGTTTCCCAGCTTTCAACAGTGGTAATCTGGTCAATGACCACCACCATCGGTTTGTCAGTCTCATTGTGGACTCTAATCGCGTTATCCAGTATGACAATAGCAAACTCCTTGGGGAAAGAGGGAAACGGCGGATTAATGCCTAAAGGTAAATGGAAAACAAGAATATCAACGCCACCATAATCAGCCAGAGTCTTCACCACGGAGTAGGCCGCTGAAGTATTATAGAATTGACCGGCGAGGTCAACAGGGTTGTTAACGCTTAGGCCAGCATCAGTGCTGAGGAAACTCCTGAGTTTCTGTCGCAATTCCTGAGGCAGTGGTGGCAAATCAAGCCCGGCGGAAACATACGCATCAGTAGCCACAACCGCAGCCCCACCACCAGCATCAATAGCACCAAGTCTCCGCCCGTGAGGTACAGGCAAATAAAGGAGGGTAACCAGAATATCGGCTAACTCCTCCAAAGTAGCTACAGGGATAACCCCCGCCTGCCGCAAAAGCCCATCCCATATCCTGGCTGACCCAGCCAAAGCCCCAGTATGAGAAGCCACTGCCCTTGCCCCAGCCTCAGTGCAGCCGCCTTTCATCATTATAACAGGCTTGGCTGCTGCCGCCCTTCTCACGGCTTTACTAAAGCGCCTCCCGTCCTTCAATCCCTCAATATAGGCAGCTATGATTTTAGTTTCAGTGTCATTGGTAAGATATTCCAGCAGGTCGCTCTCATCAACATCTGCAGCGTTGCCGAAGGAGACCACCTTGCTGAAACGAACGCCGCGCTGGGCGGCGTACCGGGTGAAATAAATGGCATTGCCACCACTCTGGCAAATAAATGCCACCGGCCCGCTTTCCGTGGGATAATCGGGGGCAAATGATAAGCCGGCTTTGGGGCAATAGACTCCCATACAATTAGGACCAATGAGCCTGATGCCACCCTGTCGAGCTATGTCGCAAATTTCCGCCTCCAGCCTTCTGCCTTCTTCTGTGCCATTTTCACTGAAGCCGGAGGTGAAAAATTGCACCGCCTTAACCCCCTTGGCGGCACAGTCTTTAACTAACTGCGGCACCGAAGCCGCTGGGATGCAGCAGATAACATAGTCAAGTGAGTCAGGGACATCTTTAACATTAGGATAGATTTTTACGCCCCGGATCTCGCCACCCTTCGGGTTAATTGGATAAATCGGGCCATTGAATTCGCTCTCGATTAAGGCTCTCAGATAGGTTTCAGCTATACCATCATAGGCTCTGTTGGTCGAAATCCCAGAGATAGCCACTGATTTGGGGTTGAACACGCCGTCGAGATCGGCATTACCTGCCATTTATCACCTCAAATGCTCACGCTAAAATCTTTATACTCTATAACAAACCTCGGGAAGACTTTTCCCGGGATTGCTTTCCTTCACATGTCTAAGCATGTGGATGACATAGAGAATGACGAAGCCAGCCAAGTCCTCCCCCCTCATCAGCTTTATCCTGTCGCCAGAGAATAGGACTTTAAGATTGCTGGGTAGCTCTTCATCAGCACGGTTGAAAATAAAAAAGACCTGCACCCCGGGAAAGACCTCCTTGCTTATTGTCCAGTCCTCACCCATTCCCAGTGATTCCACCTTGCCGCCGATAAACTCAGCTAACTTAGAAACGTCAGCAACGTATTCTAAGGCTTCCTTTCTGGTTTTCAGCGCCATATCAATTTGCTTCTGGTGCGGACTTACCGCTCCCTCGATTTCCTGCAAACCAATCAATTTCTTATCCTTAAGCCCCATTTGATGCCCTCCTGCACAAGCGACTCATAGCACAAGCTTAGAAATTATTTCCTTTGCCCCCTGCCGGAGCGGTGAATTTTCCGGGAGCTCAATTACCGGCTTGCCTTTTATATCCAAATCGGCAAGATTTGTGTCTTCGGGTATGGTAGCGATAAGCTCAAGTCCAAAATCGCTGATAGCCTTTCCTATCTCCTGTGGCAGACCGTTCTTAACCCGGTTTACTGCCAGGCACACCTTCCCGACCTTGGTTCTCATTTCCTTAATCAAGTCTTTCATTCTAGCCGCTGTGGTGATACCCCGCATGGTTACATCGGAGACAATCAACAGGAAGTCCACGTCTCGCGTCGTCTGCCGGCTTATATGTTCCATTCCAGCTTCAGAATCGATAACCGTATAATCGTAATTGTTAGCCAGCCGGTCGATGGAAAGGCGCAGCATGTGATTGGCGGCGCAGTAACATCCCGGGCCCTCAGGCCGCCCCATAGCCAGCAGGTCAACCTTCGCCGACTCCACCAGAGCTTCCCTTATCTTCATATCCAGAACGTCTTGCTTGGAAACGGTAGGCGAAAGGCGTCCCTTCTGTATATCTTCAGTAACATCCTCACGAGCCCGGCCTACGGTGTCTCCCAGAGGTAAACCCAGGGCAGTGTTGAGGTTGGTGGCAGGGTCAGCATCGATAGCCAGCACTACTCCCTTCTTGGACAGCAAATCTATCAGCAGGGCAGCGATAGCCGTCTTGCCCACACCCCCTTTCCCAGCTACTACAATCGTCGTTGTCACTTCACACCTCCAGTCTTACTTTTCAGGTTGCTCAGCCATCAAGAGGCCAGGGCATTACCCCAAGTTCTCACACACAATCCGATATTATACATTGAAACGACGCTGCTAATCCACGGCATCGTATATATTGGCAACACTGACAAAGGAACCGGCCAGGAGTTAGACGGGCTGAGGCTATCCCTCGCTCTCACTATAGATAGAAGCGAAGAACGCCTGCTCCAGCTCAACTACCTCAGCCGGAAGCTGGTTAACCTTGCCCAGACCCAGGGCAGAGACGTATATTTTCGCCATCTCCTCCGCCAGTTCACAGATAGTCAGGGCTTCACGCATGTCCCTGCCCACACTGAGAGCGCCGTGATTTGCCAGTATAACGGCATTTCTCGGCCCCAGCGCCAAGACCGCATTTCTTGCCAGCTCCGGAGTCCCGGGGAAACCGTATTGGGCAACCCTTATCTCCCCGCCGATTAAGATGACTTGCTCGTCTATGAGTGGAGGTATATCCAGGCCGGCAACTGCAATGACGCTACAAAAAGCGGGGTGAGCATGAACGATAGCGTTTACCTTTTTCCGCGCCTTGTAAACCTCGACGTGCATTACCGTCTCTATGGAAGCTCGCAACTCACCTTCAACCCGCTGTCCGGCAAAGTCAACTACCACTATGTCATCGACATTGAGCGAATCGTAATAGCGCCCGCTGGGAGTAATGGCCAGCAGTTCCCGTCCGCTAGGGTCTTTAAGACGCAGGCTCACATTTCCCGCTGTGCCCACCGCCAGCCCCGTCCTGACCATCTCCTGAGCTGCCTCAATCACTGCCTTCTTTTCAGAGTCCCACATATTCACCATTTGCCTTCAGTCAAAATTACCCTGTGCCTTTAACCGCCGACGTTGGCACCAAACTTGATGGCAACCCGGTTACTCCAAGCCCAGAGTGAAATGAATAGCTGCCTCAATTTCTTTTAGTTTCCTGGGTCCCAAGGTAGCCAGACGACTGCGTAAGCATTCTTTGGGTATGGTGGTTATAGTATCCAGATTAGCCACACAATCGTGGGGCATCCCATCATTGGCCCCCAAAGGGACTTCAGAAGGAATATAGCGGATGCGGGTGGTAACAGGTGCCACAATAACCAGCGAGCGGACACTGTATGCCTCGTCACGGGATAGAAGCACCACCGGCCGTCGCCCTGTGGGAGATTCCAGCTCTGCCCACCAAATCTCGCCCCACCTCATTCCCACGGTTCCTCAGCCAGAATATTGCTGGCAGCACGGTATGCTGCTGTAACCTCCTCCTTAGTCTCGGGCATCCGTTGATAGGCGCGTACATACTGCTGGCTCATTTCCTGTTCTCGCCGGCGGCGTAGCAGCATCTCCACAGCACGGCGGAAGAATTCACTGCGGCTCTCACCGCTTTCCTCTCGCTCCCGCTCCACAGCATCCAGCACATCCTCAGGAAGGCTGATAGCAATCTTAGCTGTCTTCGGCACGATTACACCTCTTCATACCATTTTCATACCATAGTATGAAGCAAAGCGTTTCGCTTGTCAAATTGCTAAATGGTTGATCTGCGTTTTGCCAGTCCTCTTGGGCCGACTTGGTGGTAGGAGAGGAGAAACGCAAGAAAGAAAAGAGGCGCTTGAAAGACGCAAGTTAAGAACACCTAGAACGGAATCCTAAAAATCCTCCCAGAGCTCCCATACTCACGAAAGCTACTAGCAACAGGAGCCCCTGCCACCAGCCAATCTGCAAATAATAGCCACCAGTTGCCAGCAAAAAGCCAACAAACAAGAAAATTATTCCTTTTCTAACTCTGCGAGCCTCATGCTCCTTACGACGCTTCCTAAAGTCTTCATAGGCTAACTCCGCCAGCAACGCAGCTCCTATGGCTGCCACACCCATCCCCAAGACCGAGATATAAGCTAGCACATCCATAATATTCATAGCCTCTCGATTACTCTACGGACACCACGCCGTACAGGCTTGTCAGTGCCATATTTCATTTTAGATAACATTCTTGATACAACCTTGTTTAGCAGATGCTTTATCCCGAGCATAAATTCTGCCGCGTTCCGCTTTGGATTTAACTGTTTCAATATGGAAGCCAGCCTCTCTCGCCAGTGCCATGGTTATAAACTGATTGAGGCTCACCTCCTCAACAGTTGCTATATCAGACAGCAGTTTGTGAAGAGACGGCGGAATTCTGAGGCTAATCTGACCACTATACTTACGAGATATAGGTTCAGGAATTTTAAGCCCTCTCTCTAAGTTGGACCTTATCCAATCCTTTTTGACTTCTTCAATTTCCCTGATTGCCTCCTCAGGAGTATCGCCATGTATCAGGCAATGAGGGAGTTCCACCACCCTCGCCACCCAGTACACACCATGCTCATCATCCCAGGGTTCTAAAATAATGTGATAAGGCAGTTTTTCATAATATTTCAGAGATTTCTTCACGCTCATATTACATAAACCTCTACTCTCGCTTCTGCAAATTATGGTATCAAATATGATACCATTTATCAACCACCCTGGCTACATGGCCCAACGCTGAGCCCGGTTCCAAGTCTTGCATAAATCGCGGTGCTAAAATAGTCCAACGCACATAACAGCAGAATGATGCTATAATAGACCATACAAACGTGGCGCCCAAACGAATTATCCCCCTTGGTGATAAGTAACATGAACCAAGAGGAACAAGTCAACTTTGCTATGTCTGAGGCTGCAATGCTCGCCCAGGCCATCTCCAGGGTAGCAGAGACGGCCACCAATGAGGAGGAGCTACGTATCGGTGTGGAAAAGCTGCTAGAGCCTACATTACAGCGGTTGGGTATAGCAGCACAGCCGCGATATGAACGGCAAATTCGGCGTACTGTCTTGACCGCTCCCGGTCGGGCTGACGCGCTCTACGGCCAGGCAATTATTGAATACGAGCCACCTGGCAAACTTAGTACCCAGCAGGGTATCTCTTCCACCCGCAGGCAGCTTGAGCGTTATCTTCAAGGTCTCGCAGGCAGCGGCCGCCAGCGCGAGCCTGCATTGCGACGGATGGCTGGCATCGGTTTGGATGGCCACAGTATTTTCTTCCTACGTTACCGTGGCGACAGACCACCCCCGGCTGAGCAACACAAACCAAAGCCACAGACAACCCAACTTCCCCTCATGGTCGAAGAACCATCAAAAGGTACTTTTCCTTTAATTGGCCCCTACTCCATTACCGAAGAAAGCATCAACGAATTTCTGCTCCATTTGCGGGCGTTGCACCGCCGCCCCTTGACTGCAGAGGAGCTTGCCAAGGAATTCGGCCCCACCGGGGACATGGCGCATGAGGTAGTCAACGCACTTTACAATCGCCTGACGGACTGCCTTACGGCACCGGGAAACTCTTTCCCGAGAGTGGAGACGCTCTATGAGGAATGGAAACGTATCTTTGGGATAGTCTATGGCCAGGAGCTGGTTAAGGCTGAACGAGATGCTCAATCATTGGCACGTCTTTATCACATTGCTGAATTTACCGACCTTAAGCCCCTACTTTTCGCAGTTCACACCTACTATGCCCTGTTTATGAAACTATTGGCAGCAGAGCTCCTTTCACTGCAACAGGGCGCACTCTTAGCCTCCATAGCGGAACAACTTCCAGCATTGAGTGGTGAGTTACTCCAAGACCGCATAGAACAGATGGAGAAAGGCACTTGGTTCGAGGCGCAAGGCATCCGCAACTTCTTGGAAGCAGACTTCTTCGGCTGGTATTTGTCGGCATGGAATGCGGATATCGAGAAGGCTATCCGCAGACTGGCTCGGGCATTAGCCGAATATGAGCCGGCCACTGCCACACTTGCCCCTGAGGCTACCCGAGACTTACTGAAGAAATTGTACGAGAATCTAGTGCCAAAAGAATTGCGCCATGACCTGGGAGAATACTATACCCCGGATTGGTTGGCCGAATTAGTACTAAATGAAGTGGGATATAACGGTGACCCGGATGACCGCTTGTTAGACCCCGCCTGTGGCTCTGGGACCTTCTTAGTTTTGGCTATCCGTCGCATCCTGGATCATGCCCAAGATTCCTTGGCTTGGCGTGCTCGTGGCGACCCAGAGTTGGTGGCGCAAATCTTGGAAAATACAGTAGGTTTTGATCTCAACCCACTGGCTGTCATCGCTGCACGTACCAACTATCTACTTGCCCTTGGTCCCAAAGCTAGGCACTTAGTAGGAAAGGATCTGCCTGTTTACCTCTGCGACTCCATCCTGACACCGCAAACTCGATGGTATCAGCAACGGCCCATCGAGCACCAGGAGGACATCCCTGTGCCCTCGGCACAGAAAGAATTCTGGATCCCCAAGGAGCTGGTGGATAAAGGCCAGGTGAATGCTCTCTGCCGTCTGTTGGAACACTGCATCACGGGTGATTACCAAACGGAAGAGTTCTTGGCACGAGGGAAGCCGGAGCTAAACTGGGATAATCCCCTTACGGAACGTTCACTTGCAGAGCTTTATGAGAAGGTGCGGCGGCTTAAAGCTGAGGGACGTAATGGCCTCTGGGCCCGCATCATCAAGAATGCTTTTGCGCCTGTCTTCCGTGCCGCTGCTCCCTTTGATTACGTGGTGGGCAATCCCCCCTGGGTCAACTGGGAAAGCTTGGCCGACGAGTATCGAGATGCCACCAAGGAGCTATGGCAAAACTATGGACTCTTCCCTCACAAAGGTTTGCGAGCCAGGTTAGGCACTGGTAAAGACGATATTTCTATTCTCATGGTTTATACCGCTATGGACAGCTACCTAAAAGAGGGGGGCAAGTTGGGTTTTGTCATCACCCAGACTGTCTTTAAGACCAAAGGCGGAGGCGAGGGCTTCCGCCGCTTCCAGTTGGGCGAGGGAGACAAGCTAAAGGTGCTCAAGGTTAATGACCTGGTGGAACTCCAGCCCTTTGAGGGAGCCTCAAACCGCACCAGCACTGTAGTTCTGGAGAAAGGGAAGGCAACCGAGTATCCTGTTGCCTATGTCTTGTGGCAGAGAACTAAACCCGGCAGAATTGCCGTGGACTCCACTTTGGAAGAGGTGGAGGAACGCACCAGCAGGATAGATTTGGCTGCCCTGCCAGTAAATATATCAGAGCGTGCCTCGCCCTGGATCACTGCCCGACCAAAAATCCTGTCTGCTCTAGAAAAAGTCATTGGCAAGTCTGATTACAAGGCTCACACAGGAGTCTGCACTTGGTTAAACGGTGTTTACTGGCTAAGGATTCGCGAGACGCAGGCAGACGGAAATTTGTTGGTCGAAAACTTGTATGATGTGGGAGAAATCAAAGTAAAACGGTGGCTAACCAGAGTAGAGCCAGATTTAGTTTATCCACTCCTACGTGGCAAGAATGTTAAGTGCTGGCGTGCCACTCCCTCAGCCTATATCCTTATGGCTCAAGATCCCACCAAGCCTAGCATTGGCTTCAATGAAACTCGGCTCAAAGTGAAGTACCCATTAACCTATACCTACCTCAGGGAGTTTGAGAACGTGCTGCGGCAGCGAAGTGGTTATAAAAAATACTTCGACCCAGAAAAAGCTCCCTTCTACTCCATGTATGATGTTGGCCCCTACACCTTTGCGCCGTATAAAGTCGCTTGGAGTCATGCCAAGACCATACTGAAGGCTGTGGCTATCTTACCACTTGAAGATAAATATTTAGGGAACAAAACTGTAGTAACAGACCAAAATGCAATGTTTGTCGATTGTGAGACAGAACAAGAGGCATATTATGTTGCTGCTCTTCTTAACTCGTCACCCTCTGTATTAGTTGCAGTTAGTTATACAGCTCTTAGCATCGTAGCCCACACCCTTGACCACATTTGCGTCACCAAATATAACCGCCAGAATCCTCTCCACCAATCCCTTGCTTCTCTCTCACAGCAAGCGCACCAGCTTGCTGCCCTAGGTGAAAGTAGCGAAAAGGATTTACACGAGGTAGAAGAGGAGATAGACCGCAAAGCGGCGGAGCTGTGGGGTTTGACAGATGAGGAACTAAAGGATATCCAGGCATCGCTCAAGGAAATCAGCTAGCGCCAACTATTTCACGAAGTCTGATTACGGTGTGGTTTTGGGAGCTGGGGTGGGCACCTTACTCGGTGGTGAGAGTCTTACCACCGCATTACACTCCGGCGGGCAGACGAGCTGGCAGCTGCCGCACTTGGTCTGGTCAATCACCTTTATCCCTTCCGCCATGGAATTGATTGCCCCCACCCATACCAAAAAATTCCGAACCCAACAATTTGTGTATGTATTACTTGACACCACCATATGCTGGGGTGTATATTATCAGCAGACACCCGAGAATTCTCAGGGTGAATAAAACTTATAGAAAGGAGGGCTAGCTATTTGATATTGCTGTGAATCTTCATAGCTAATCAGATAGTGGAAGCCTCCTAGTAATTGGAGGCTTTTTTGTACCTTAAAAAGTGTGAAACCCCCTATGGTGGTAAGGGGTCTCACTTAGCAAGTCCCGTTGGGAACTTACCTACCGGTGAGTTGAAGGTTAGCAGCTTGTTTACAAAAAGTCAAGAGGTTGCGGTCGATGTTACTGTCAACTGTTGGTCGGTGTGAATCATGGATGGGCGTCACAGTTATATCTTCAGGATGCGATATGTTAGTGCTCGGAGAATTTGAACCCAGTGGCGATTTTGATGTGGCCCGTATAGAGCCG
>VGNX01000036.1 GCA_016865855.1 Chloroflexota bacterium
ATAGCGTTCTCGCACTGCCTCGGTATATTCTTGTATGCTGCCTCGTGTCATGTTTGCCTCCTCTGGGTAACACTATTTTTGAGGCAACGATACCACTTTCGGTAACAATAATTATGAGGCAATTCGGGCTTTTGCAAAGCGGGCCGTTTTAGTGTATAGTAGAAGTGGTGGTTTCAGTTTAGGTTATCGTGTACTTAGTTAAATTACCTTAGATTTACCCAAGCTCCTGATGACCACAACTCTAACCAACTATTTGTAAGAGAGGAGGTCATCCAATGAGTTTTTCGGACAAGTCAATTATATGTCCCGATTGCGGGACTACCTTCACCTTCACTGCTGGGGAACAAGAATTCTTCGCGTCTAAAGGCTTTACCAACGACCCTAAGCGTTGTCCTCTGTGCCGACAAGCTAAGAAACAACAGCGCAGCGGTTCACATGGTGGCTGGCATAGCGACAGCAGCAGGACCAGACTTAGTAGTGAATACTAGTTTGGCCTTAAGCACATACATAGGCTGGAGGAATACCTAGCCTATGTATGTTCCTATACAATTTTGAAGAAAGGGGTACCAATATGAATATCTACGTGGGTAACTTATCGTCTGATGTAACTGAAGAGGAATTGCGTGAGGAGTTCAAGGCTTTTGGAGAAGTCACGTCCATAAGCATCATAAAGGACAAGTATAGTGGGCAATCCAGGGGATTTGGGTTTGTTGAAATGCCATCAAAGTCTGAAGGCGAAGCTGCAATTGCTGGCCTCAAAGGGAAAACACTGAAGGATCGGACGCTTGATGTTAATGAGGCTCGCCCTCGTTCTGACAGCAGAGGCGGAGGGTCTAGTGGAAGAGGAAGACAGAGAAGATACTAAATCGCCTAGTCCTCATCCACATGCTTAAGGCATATAGCGTTGATACTTAGCATACAACTGACCGAACACGCGGGGCATAGTACAGTGTCAGTAGTATTGGCATGATAATCGTGCCAAGATGAAGCGCTCTTGTTCAATTTTTTCAACATGAAAGACAACGGTGACCTAGACTCTGAAGACATCCTCGGCATGAGGTCTGAGGTTGAGCCACTTACACCTCCCCAGAGCACTTGGGACACTTTTCACGAGGAGGAGACAGAAGAAGATATTACCGAAATTGCCTCTTCTTTGGGGGGTGAAGAAGCTGCTGACCTTGAAGAAGAGTGGACAGATAAGACAGAAAGAGGAGCTAAGTCCGTGCTTGGGCTTGAAATAGAGCCTGAGGAACAGCCAGTTGATGACCCGGTTCTCATGTATCTCCACGAGATCGGCAAAGTCTCACTTCTCACCGCAAACGATGAGAAGGTATTAGCCAGTAAATTAGAAGAGGCCAAGTATCTAGAAAAGATTGAAGGTCTTCGCTTTCAGCACTATGGGAGATATCCCCTAGCGGTTAGTACGACAATCTATTTGCTTCGTCATTTACTTGCAGCTTGGCCCATAGTTGATATTCTCGTCGAGCACCTTGGGATTGCTACGGCAGATAGCTTCAGCCGGACAATTCGCGATTCCAAACTACGGGCGGCTATCGACGGTGTAATCGACCAAGAACTAGTGAAAGCTATTACCGAAGCCAATGGCAAAAGCGCCTCAGAAGTTGGGCGGAGCTTGATAGACCTTTCGATAGATAGCCGGCTTTTGCCTTCAGAATTACTGGAGATCATAGTAGACGGAACCTCTTGGAGTCAGATGGAATCTTTAGTAGCCGAGCCCGTTAATCTTGAATTCCTTTCCAAGCTTCATGCTAAGAGCCAGCAGTTTAAAACCCATTTTAGTAAGGTTAAAAGAACAGCAAGCGAGTCAGAGAAACGCCTTATTGAAGCAAATTTGCGCCTGGTTGTGAGTGTTGCCAAGAAATATACTGGACACGGAATACCATTTCTGGACCTTATTCAGGAAGGCAACCTTGGCCTACTTCGAGCCGTGGAGAAATTTCAATACAGGAAAGGTTATAAATTCAGTACTTACGCTCATTGGTGGATTAGACAAAGTATTACCCGAGCTATAGCTGATCAAGCCCGTACTATTCGTATCCCAGTGCACATGATAGAAATTATCAATAAGCTATTTAAGGCCAATCGTTGTCTAACTCAAGAGTATGGGCGTGAACCAAGTTGCGAGGAAATTGGCAGAGCGATGGACATCTCCTCAGAAAGAGTAAGGGAAATCTTGAAATTATCTAAAATGCCGCTATCTCTAGAGACGCCTATTGGCGAAGAGGGAGACAGCGATCTCGGTGATTTTGTTGAAGATCGATCTACTCTGCCGCCAGCCGATGCTGCCTCACGAGAGTTACTTAAGGCGCAACTAAGTAAGGTACTTTCTGAACTCAGTGACCGGGAGAGAAGGGTTTTATTACTCAGGTTTGGTTTAGAGGATGATCGACCCCGAACTTTAGAGGAGGTGGGGAAGGAATTTAATGTGACCCGAGAGCGAATTCGCCAGATCGAGGCCAAGGCATTGCGCAAGTTGCGCCATCCCAGCCGCAGCCGGAAACTCAAAGACTACCTTGAGTAGGCTCGCAGGGCGCTGCAGGCACAAGGAGAAATCAGAAAAAGTCACTGGAACTATTCTGGATTCTTGAGCAACTAAAAGTGCCATGTAATAGGCAGGTCACGGGCTTCATCGCTGAACATCTATTCAAACTAGGAGGTTATTTTGTACTCAGCTATAGATAGAAAGGAGTTGAAGCTTGTCAATAGTGTAGTGAGGGAATTCTGCCAAAAACACTATGAGTTTAGGGCTTTCAAACAGTACCTTAAGGACAATCACATTGATTTGACCAACAAGGTAATACTGGATGTTGGCTGTGGTTCTGGTTATAGCTCACGGCTAATAATGGAGGAGTTTCAACCGAAAGAACTTTTTGCATTCGATGTTTTGCCAGAGGAGATTGAACTTGCTAAGCAAAGGGGGATGCCAGCGAATCTATTTGTTGGGGACGTAACTAATATTTTACTACCATCGGAGAAATTTGATGTGGTATTTGCCTTTGATGTTCTTCACCATGTACCTGAATGGCGCGTTGCTCTTAAAGAGATAAATAGAGTACTGAAATGTGGCGGAGTTCTATTAGTTCATGAGCCACGTAAAAAAGCCTTGGACAATTTAGAGCGTTTTCTCAAGGTTCATCATCCTATGGAGTCTAGATTTGAGTGGCCGGAATTATTCAAGGAATTAGTAGAATCTGGATTTCATGTGGTTGAAAGAAGAAACCTGTATTTGGGGCATTTCCAGAGTTGTCTGTGCATAAAGGATGAATAATTGAATATGGCAAAGTGCCTTTGACAAAAAAGACGACATGAGACTATGTTAAGCTTCAATGGAAGTCGGACAACTAGCCTGGCGACTGAGCTACTGTTGTAAAAAATTGTGCTGACTTATAAAATAGACAGAGGCGTGATACTGAAGGATACTGGTAGAGGGCTGGTCAGTGGAGAGAATGAGAACTCGGAACCCGGCTTATACTGTCAAAATGCACTGCCCCAACTGCGGTTATGCTTGGGTGCATTTCGTCCCAAAAGGCGCGCAAGCTGCTAAGGTTCGCTGCTTAAGGTGTGGGTGGCTCTACGCTGAACCTCATCGAATAGTTGACAGGGCAACAGGAAACAGAAAGCAGAGATAATAGATTAATGCCATCTTAAGCCGATGCCACGCTGTCAAAAAGGTGGCAGGCGTCTCTCACACACATCAGTTTCTAGGATTACACGCAATCGGGGCTGCACAATCTGGACAATTGTGTCACGGCTATCAGGAGGAGTTATTCACGATGGATGATATAAGATACCCAGCGAATTCGTGGAGACGTTGATCATACTTCCTCGCCTTGGTCAACGCCTGATGATACGCTTTAACCTTAGCCACTTCTTTGACCTGAATCACTTTGATATCAGCAGCGAGCCTCGGGACAACATTATGATAAGCTCCTATGAAGAGGATACCTGTTTCGCCTTCCCTTAGAGTTTCATTGATTCTATTAGCTATGAAACTATCTCTTTGCTGCAATAATCTGCCTTGAGCCAATCTGTATCTCAGAGCAGCAATTTCTCGTTGGCGAAGCGATTTAGCATGAGCTACCTTTGCAATGTAGGCATACTCCTCCTTGACCAATGAGATGTCCTCCGTTTTAATCAATATTGCTCCTCTTTGGAGGAGGTGTGAAATAACCTGGTAATTCCGGCTTCCCTCTCTGATGCCTTGATTGACAATCTTCAAAGCCCCCTCACCATCGGCAACGAGCCCATCTTGATAGACCTTAAAACCAGTGCCATCTAAGGAGTCAAAAAATCGAGCGATAGAATCCCAGAAGCCGCAGACGACTTCCTTATGCTTCTGCCATAGTTCTGGTCCCAACTCCGCAGTAGCTCTTTCATCTAAAGCCGGAGCTAGGGAACCCATGTCCGCGCCCATGTGAATCATAGGGACAAAATACAGCTTCCTCATTACTGAGAGAATCCGGCATGCCTTCCAGGTATAAACCTTGGCTTACCAACCCCGGGTACCACTTGCCTTTGTTTTACTCTTGGTAATGCCATGCTCTTCTGTCCGCGCCCCGCATTTGGGGCAGAATTTACGGAGGTCCCAGAAGCGCCAGGTTATGCCACAATTGGTACACTCTATGGTCCACGGCACACCACAATTGGGGCAGTAGTCAGGAAAGCCGCTGACGGTGATCCCACAACCGGGGCACTTATTCCATTGTTTCCATTGTGTCATTTAGTTGCTCCTTTTATTCCTCTTTAGTTTCACCGCGCTTTCGCAACTTCTTTCTCTCAAAGCCAAGAAGGTTGCCCTCGGCATCCAGGCGAATTTGGTACCACCCTAAGATATCCATAGTATCAGGAATAGCCTTTCTCTCCAGTGCCTCCAGCGAAACTACCCATCCCTCCTCCGTCTTAGACAGACCGGTAACTCCATCAGCACGTATTTTGCCCAAACTCGCAAAGTGTTCCTCTGCCTTTTTAACTATCTCACTAGCGTTCATTCTAAACCTTCACCTCCTCTCTTTTCAACTTGGGACTCGTCCAGCCGCAAGGACATTCCTCGGTATCAGATAGAGATTGCATAGCTGTATCACCAACCATGGGAAGGGTTTCATCCAGCTTAAGCCCCAGGGTTTTCGTTCTCGCTTCTATGGCACCCTTAACTACTGAGACGTCGGTGGGATGTAGCCAAGCCACGTCCCCTGACTTAAGCAATAGATAAAGATAATTCATCCTAATCGCTATCCCCTTTATCTCCTCATATGGAACCTGAAACAATACTTCAGCAGGTTCCTTCCTAAATAGAAACACCCTCCTATCGGTGACATAAATATGTCCTGGTCTCCAGTTATGGTAGATGCCTTTGCTATACCACTGGGAGGTAAACATCTTTACCAGGACTTCTTCCCCCGGTGCCAGAGGTACCCCTTTCTTTCGCCGCTGCTCTTCCGTGGCTATTGCCCTTTGTGCCGCATCCCAGTCCTGCCAGATTCCATATTTCAACATGGTTTCCATCCCAGCAAGAGCAGCCTTCAGCTTTATACCTAAAAGAGGAATACCAGCCACATGGATAATGAGGTCAGCATCGAGCATCAGACCCTTATCCAGAACCCTATCCAAAAGGTCTACCAATGTTGCCTGAGTATCTCGAGTTGGCTCCATTTTCCTGCTAATGACCTCTCACTCTTTTACTTTCACCCTTTCAGTATCACCCTTCTTTATTCCCGGAACGGGACATCGGATATTTGAAAAGGGAGATGTCAAATTTTCCCTTTGGTGTATCGCCCTCTTCCTCAGAACAGGATAGTTCTATGTTAGATTTGGCTTGGGTGAGAACCCCCTTGCCTCGGCAAACAGAGTGAGTTATCAAAGCCTGGGGATATTTATAGAGGTCTTTACCCGTTCCTTTGCAGAAGGTACATACAGCCACAGGCTCTTCAACGCTAACTATGCCTTCACCAGAACAAACCTGGCATACGATAAAGCCTGAGATTGAAGAGCGACGGACTTCTCCCGTTCCTTGGCAAAAGCCACATTTATGTAACATCAGACACCTCCTTGGCACCTGGAATGGCTATAGTCGGTTTAGCCACGAAACTATAGGGTGGCCAGGGACCGGAGAAGTGGACGGAGAAGCCATCCATATTGTTGATTCTGTCTAATTCCCCACCCAAGCTGTCAACTTTGTCTTTAGCCACGAGGCAGGAAAGATTAAGCAGCATCACCTTATCCCTGTCTAGCTTCTTGGTCTTCTCCACCACGATATCGTCTGTGTGCTCCCTGATTCTGCGGTAGAAGTCCTTGAACCATTCGTCAGCAAGCCTCTCCATCTCAGACTTTACGGCTTTTTCGAGCTTTTGCTTATACATGTAAGCCATCCCTGGTGATTTAGTAGCTATCTCTTCCTTTATTTTTCTAATCCCTTCGCTTTGCTCAGCGACCCGCTCGGCCATCACTTTGGGATCGTATGAGACTTGTACCGCATATTCATTCTTGCCCCGTATCTTTTCCATCACAGTGCAAAGCCTCTCATAATCTTCCTTAAGCCAATCTGTTATCACTTGGTCGGAGGAGGCTGTGTCATCCTTGGGCTCTAATATAGTATCAAAGCCCAAAGGGATTATAGTGCCTAATCGCTCCTGCGCCATATCAAGAACCCTTTGGTGTGTCTTTATCCAGCCTTTGACTTTTTTGTCATCATTGGATTGATATGGCTCGGCAGAGCAATTATGGACAATAGCGCAGAGGTCTTGGTAAGGGATGGTGTAGACTTCATTATCTTCTATCCCTATTGGACCTAGCCTTAATGCCTTTCCACTGCCAGCAACCCCATATACATACCGCCCTTTAACTCGACCCGTAGACTCAAATTCTTCGACTGACATTTCCATTTTACTTCTCGCAGCTATATTCCTACACTTCAGCTTTTTCTCGCCATCTCTCCGGGTTGATTATTCTATCTATGACATCATTAACGATCTCATCCAGTCCGTCTCTTACCGCCTGAACAGACTCGGTAATGCCCTGCTCCTCTTTGATTTCCTCAAGGGCAATGTCCAAATCCATCAGGGCTTCCCCTAACCTCTCGCACTCCTCCTCGGTCAAAATCCCGCTTTCCATTCTCTTAAATGCTTGTATCCTCAGAGCATCTCTAATTACCTCAACCAGCGCTATTACCAGCCCTAATACCCCGTGCTTGAGATTACGTTCATCAATTTCAATAGCCATAACCTGGGCCTATATCTGTTCCTTCTCCATGGTGATTTGCAAGATGCCATTTTTATAGGTTGAGCTGAGTTCGTCTCTAACCAAGCAGGGCAGTTCTATCTCTTTATAATACGCGCGACCGGTAGCTTGGGCAGAGAGGATAAGCAGGTTGTCTTTCACCTCAGTCTTTATGTCCTTCTCATCTACTCCTGGTAGCTCAGCGATCACCTTCAGGCAGTCGCCCTCATCAAATATATCGGTTGTCACCTCTCTCTGGGGCGGTTGTACTGCTGCCTCCTCTCTAAGCGTGGTTCGACTGGCTTTCAGGGTGGTCTTGGGGGGGATGATACTCCTTCTGGTCCCCTCCACTCTCTTTAGGGGAGGAGCCTTTTCCAGTTGGCGTTCGATCTCGGCATCGGCAGCTTTTAGCCTCTCCTGGAAGGCTTCTGATTTCTCCAGGCCCTTGACCAGCTCACCAAAGCCGGGGATGATCTTGCCCAGACCGCGGAGAGCACCTCCAGTTACCCCTTGAGGTTCCTTCCCCTGCTGATCCTCAGAGTTATCTTTTTCTTTTCCCCTTTCCTCTCCCATCGTTCTCCTTTCTCCTGAGTCTGACCTTCAATATGCCATTCTTAAACTGTATGTCCGTGTCAGCGAGATCGACCGAAGTTGGCAGTTGAGCAATCACGGTAATACTATCTTTCTCGTTGAATACATCCACCAATGGCTTATCCCCACCTGAGATAGGAACATTCCCTTCATCCAGGAACCACCAGCTAAACAGGACATTTTCCCCGGTAAGAGGGTCGGTTTTCGATTGTTCAAAGCCTACTATCGGCTTGCCCCAGAGCTGTTGAGCTTTTCCGTTTATGACCTCTTTCAGCCTATGCAAGACCTCGAAGTCGCCGGCAGCATCAATAAGGTCCCTCAATTCAGACATTTCGGCATGTCGGTGCCACCACAAGTGCCACAATATAGCTCGGCTCTTCTCATCGAGGATGTCAAAAAGCTGAGCTAACCCCTCTTTAGTTCTTGTAGCTACAGCGCCAGCATCCATTTTTCAAGAATTCCTCAGTTACTACCGGGGCACCGCATTGAGGGCAGTTAGTCTTATACCCCGAGTTGCTGTGCTCAGCCTTACTGCAAGCGCTTTGGAATTTAACTACCGCCAACTCTATATCCTCTTCTGTGCCCTTCCAGCCACAGACGAAGCAGCCGTTCTCTGATAGATTTTCCCTCACCTGCTTTCTGCCGCACTGGGGACATCGAGCATGATAACAATCTTTTCCCCCTTCTTCTTTGAGAGCTTGCCTTGCTTGAGCAGCAACCTCATTTCCAATCCAGTTTAGCATTTCGTTCCCCCTTTACTCCGCAAATATCTCACTGGCTATCCTTGTTCTAATCTTCTTTACTTTAGCGCTTATCCAGCCGCACCAGGGACACCCCTCATCCATAAGTTCTTCAGCAAGGACTTTCTTGCCACACTGGGGACACTCCTCCCTCCCT
Organism: Chloroflexota bacterium; assembly: GCA_016865855.1. Classification (GTDB taxonomy): domain Bacteria; phylum Chloroflexota; class Dehalococcoidia; order GIF9; family UBA5629; genus 9FT-COMBO-48-23. The sequence goes on from VGNX01000036.1 coordinate 8,722, forward strand.
ACCTGGGCTTCTTTCCAGGCAGCCGTCTCATAATTAGTTCCACTGGGGAATTCAAGACCATATTTAGCTGCTGTCTCAAAAGAAGCCAAGGCGGCTCTTATTTTAATTCCTAAAAGCTCTACCCCAGCTACAGAAACTAAAATATCTGCATTAATAACTAAACCTTTATCCAGAACCCTGTCGATAACATCAACCAAGGTCGAAGCTTCGTTTCTGGTTGCTTGTAAAGGCATCGCTTACTCCCTCCTTTGGTATTCTCTGACAGCCCTTAGTCTCTCAATGAGAGCGGTCTCCAGTTCCTCATATTCCTGTTCATCCATCTCGCCATCCTGCAATAGCAGTTGAAGCTGCTGGAGCTTCTCTTTGATCGATTCCTCGGTTATCAGCCTTTCTTTATCCACTTCGTCCCTAATTTTTTCCAGTATCTCCTTCCCCAAAGTTAAGGGGACACCTAATAGGACATCGTACAAGAACTTAACTATCATTGCGCCCCCTGGAGCCCCACTTTAACAAAGTTATATGGGGGCAAGGGAGCCACATATTTAAAGTTGACTTTGCCCTGATATTCGGAATCCAGTTTGTAGACCTGCTGCCGGAACTTCTCCTCCTTCGCTCTATCTATCAGGAAGGAAGCATTAAGGATATTCTTAATCCCCACCGGCTTGTTCACACAGGCATCGACCGAAAATTCCTTGAGATGGTCAAAAGCTTTCTTGGCATACCTTGCCTGCCAATCCAAGACTACTTCCTCCACCAATTCGCCAGCTTGAGTCATGAGGATACGAGCTTCAATGGGAGACGAAGCCGCTTGGAGCTTTGCCTTAAGTTGAGCCAGTCCCTGGTTCTCATTCTGCAGTTGTTTCATTATGGCTTTTTCGTCCCAAAAGGCTTTCAGTTCAACCTCTATGGTGCCACTAAGCCGCTTTAGTTCTGTGATAAGACTATCGTAGTTTTTCTCCAGTAGCCCTTGGACTGCCTCCTTACTATGAGCCACTATGCCGAAGCTCATGGGCAGAAGGGTATAGCTTTTCAAAAGCTCGTTCTGAACCACGGTATGGGCATGCACATTCTTCCGAGTAGGGTCTACCTCCTGAAATTCGGTATCACTGACTATGGCTGCCAGCTTTTGATGGTTGATAGTATATACTCTGGCGTCTCCAACCCCTAGAAATTCAAATTCCTTGGGTTGAGGTTCCTCTATAATCCCATAGATATACTTGTTTTGCCCAGACATCTATTCACCTTTGCGAGTTCTTAAGGACTGGATGGCGAGGTCGAAATGCTTTCTGGAAATCTGCAATTTGCCTTTGAATCCAGCCTTAACAGATTCTCTAATAGCAGCCATAGAAGCTTCCCGGCAGATAGCTTCTATATCTGAGCCGGCAATGCCTTCTGTTTCTTGAGCCAAGGCTCCCGGGTCAACATCAGAGGCTAAAGGCTTACCTCTGGTGTGAACTTTGAATATTTCCGTCCGAGCCTTTACATCAGGCAGTGGAAATTCTAAGTCAAAATCGAACCTGCCCGGTCGTAGAATAGCAGAATCAATCAAGTCTTTTCTGTTGGTGGCAGCGAGAACTAGCACACCTTTAAGCTCCTCCAGTCCATCGAGTTCGGTGAGGAACTGGCTAATCACCCTTTCTGTAACCTGGGAGTCGCTGCTTAGTCCACGCTCGGGAACCAAAGAATCAAATTCGTCAAAGAACAGAATGCAGGGGCTAGCCTGTTTGGCTTTTTTGAATACCTCTCTTACGCCCCTCTCCGATTCACCGACATATTTTGACATCAGCTCCGGACCTTTCACCGAAATAAAATTGACTTCGCTCTCATTGGCTAGTGCCTTGGCTGCTAAAGTCTTTCCTGTCCCCGGGGGTCCAGAAAAGAGTATGCCTTTGGGCGGCTTTGTATTGGCTTGCTGAAACAAGTCAGGATACTTTAGTGGCCATTCTACGGCTTCAATCAATTTCTGCTTCACTTCGTCCAGTCCGCCAATGTCTTCCCATTTCACATCGGGAACTTCGACAAAGACCTCCCTGATGGCAGACGGCTCTACCTCCTTCAGCGCCTCTCTGAAGTCATTCATGGTGACTTCAAGCTGCAGCAGAGTCTCATAGGGGATTTCATCTAGCTGAAAGTCGATGCTAGGCATTATTTTCCTCAAAGCATTCATAGCTGCTTCACGGCATAAGGCTTCAAGGTCAGCACCGACAAAGCCATGGGTAATCTGAGATAGCCTCTCAAGACCCACATCCTGTGCCAAAGGCATACCACGAGTGTGAATGTGGAGAATTTCCAGGCGTCCTCTCTGGTCAGGAATGCTAATGGCAATCTCCCGGTCAAATCTGCCCGGGCGTCGTAGCGCCGTATCAAGCGAGTTGGGGATGTTTGTGGCACCAATGACAACTACTTCGCCACGTGACTCTAGCCCATCCATCAAAGCCAAAAGTTGGGCGACCACCCTTCTCTCTACCTGTTTTTCTCCCCCCATCTCTTCCCTCTTGGGAGCAATGGCATCTATCTCGTCAATGAAGAGAATTGCTGGGGCATTAGCTTTAGCCTCCTCAAAAACTGCTCTCAGACGGGCTTCGCTCTCCCCGTAGAACTTCCCCATAATCTCCGGGCCAGTGATGTGGGTGAAATAGGCAGCGGTCTCATTGGCTACGGCACGGGCAATCAGCGTTTTGCCGCATCCCGGAGGCCCATGAAGCAATACCCCTTTAGGTGGGTCAATGCCCAATCGTTCAAATACCTGGGGATATTTAAGAGGGAGCTCTATCATCTCCCTGACCCTCTGCAACTCCTTCCCCAGCCCACCGATATCTTCGTAAGATATTTTGAAGCCTCTGGCTTCGCCCCTCTCCTTTATCTCAATCCTGGTGTTGGAGCGAACTAGCACCGCCCCTTTGGGGACGGTGCTAGTAACGGTGAAATCCCGACTGCGAGTGCCGAAAAGGTTAGCCCTTATAGTATCCCCTTCTATTAAGGGCAGCCCATCCAGCAAGGTACCAATATACTTGGCATCTCTTTCTCGGCTGATTGACCTTGTCAAGGTCAGCGGACTCAAGATTATTTTATCCGCCGGCGAGCATCCGGTTTTCTGTACATTTACCCTTTCGTCCAATGACACCTGGGCATTACCTCGAAGGAGACCATCCATCTGGATTATGGACTTGCCCCGGTCTTCGGGATAGGCAGGCATAACTTTGGCTACTGTCTTTCTCTTACCCTCAATCTCAATAATATCCCCGACCTCAGCACCTATCGTCTCCAAATCCTGAGGGTCTATTCGGGCTATGCCTCTCCCGACGTCTCTGGCTTTTGCCTCAGCAACGCGGAGATTTAACGATTTAACTTTAACCAATGCTTCCCCTTAAGATTACCTTTCTTTTTCTAATGTGATTTCTAGTATCCCATTCCTACAGGAAGTCTTGACCGAATCCGCCTTTACCTTGCTGGGAAGTAAAATCTCCTTGGCGTATTTCTTATCTTTGTTGGAAGCAGTCACATTGAGGATATCTCCGGTTACCTCAATTTTAATTCCATCCTCAGAGACTCCAGGCAATTCGGCGATGACCAAGATGCGGTCTTCTTCGTCGAAGACATCGACCATCGGCTCTCGGACCTCTTCCACCACAGGCCCTCTGGCGGTTTCCCTGATATTACCGAACGTGTCTATCACTGGCTTACCGGCTAGAGTTCTGATACTAAACCCGTAGACTCCCCTGACGCCTTTAGGTAAGCCTTTGATCTCACCTTTTTTCTCAACCTCCTCTTCACTTAATTTAGCCGCCAGGTCAATAAGATTACCCAGCCCCTTGAACAAGCCACCGAAGCTTATCTTCCCCACGCCGAAGTCAATGTCAATCTTGTCCCTTTCTTCTTTTTTTGCCATACTTTTCACCTCCACACTTAGAAATAAGTCGCAATGGCGTCATTTATCACCCGGATAACTTTTTCTCTCTCCTTCCTTGTAACCTCAGGCATTATAATGTCGAAGCAGCTTTGTCTGAAGATGTGGTTACTGCCAACCTCGGACCCGCCAATTAGGTTCAATATCTTGCCTATTGCCACACAGGCTCGAATAGTGGGAGTGAACTTATTTGATTTAGCCTCCCTGACCCTTCTTACTAAGCTGACAATACGACGGGAGTCCTCTGAAGAAAGCTTAGACTTCGCCTGGGTGATAGCCACTTCCGTTTCCTCATTGAAATTGCCCAGCTCTATGGTGACCATGCGGTCTCGAAGAGCATCCTGGCTTGGTTGCACCCCGGCGTATTCCTCGGGGTTAGAAGTGAAGATGGCAGTGAAGTCCGGGTGAACCTCAATATAATCCCTTCCATTCCTGGCTTCCGAAAGGGGCAGTACCCCCTCTTCGAGGACGGAGAGCAACACGTTATTTGCTTCCGGTCGTGACCGGGTGAACTCGTCATAAATCAGAGTGAACCCATGTTCACAGGCAATGGTTAGGCGATTATCTACCCAAGTTGGTGCTATGCTCTCAGCGATTTTGATCACCGAGCGAGTAAAGTTGTCCCGCAGATACGTCCTGCGGTAGCCATACAGCCCACCAACCAGGTCAGAAGTGCCAAATTCAAAATCACCACAAATTAGAACGACTGGTCGAGCCAGTTGGGCAGCTATGTGGAAGGCTAAAGTGGTCTTACCTACCCCTATCGGTCCACTCAAATGAACGGGAAAGCCTGCCTTGATGTAATTAACGGCGCGCTCTGTCAACTCCTTTATATAGGGCGTCTCAACGAAATCCTCCCGGTGCCCAGGGACAAGAATATCAACTTGACTATGCATCTCCAGTCCTCCCTATTAAGAAATGCCAAATTAAGCTCTCAATACTTCAGTTCTACCTCATTGAAGCCTCCCCGGCTAATGGGCGGTTTCGTCTCTTCGGTGCTGGGTTCTTGCCGGTGAGGGTCTTGCCTTCGCCAACGTGCCCGCTGCAGCTCGTGCCTCAGCTCCATAATAGCCCGATTCTTATTTATCTTGGCTGCCAAGTTTTCCCTGGCTTTAAAGTAGTTTCTATGGAATTTTTCCACCGCCGCATCCTGTCGGGCAAATTTATCCCTTTCTCTCCTTGCCTCCAGCCCCAGTGCCCTGAAGTCCATGGCAGACTGCAGAGACTCCCGCTCCTCCTTGGTCATGAACATTGAGCTGGCAGTCTTAATATGGCGCACCCTCCGTATATCAGAGCTATTTTGAGTATAGCCCATAGGCCTGGTGTACCCTAGCAATTTCCTCGCCATCGTCATTCCCTTATTCAGCATCTGCCGAGAACTAAGGTTTGCCTTTATTTCGACCTGTAATCTTACCCATAAGGCTCTTTGGTATTGGCACAGTAGGGGTGGTGCCGAGGCTCTGTACTCGCTTGGCACTACCTTTGCGTTCTCTCATGGTGGAAGCTAGCTCCTGCCAGGCAGTTTTGGCTTTCTTTAAGTCGGCCATTATCCCTTGGCGCATTCCAGCCACTTTGCTCTTTATACCGCGGTTATAATCGGCTAACTCTTTCCTTAGCTGTGCGCTGGTTTCCTCATGAGAGGCTCTTGCTTCCTGCCGTATTTTGGCTGCTTCTTCCCTTATTCCTTGAGTATGCTCAGCTAAATCGCTTCGCAGTGCTGACCCCATCTCCTCCTGAGAGGTCCGAAATTTATTGAGCATGCCTTTGACCTCAGATTTCCGAGTGGTTACGCCTTTGGTTAGCTCCTTCTTTAGCTCGGCATTGGCTCGCTTCCTCTCTGCCTCACCCTGACCCAAATCCTTCCTCAACTGAGTGCCCATCTCCGTATGAGAAGTCTGGAAACCACTGCGCATTTCCTTGGCTTCCTTCTTCAATGTCCCAAGCTCAGCCATCCTGGTATCATAAGAAGCGACAATGTTCTGAGAAATGTCTTTCATTCCTGGTGCGATTGCCATTTTTAAACCTCCTTCATTTTGTTTTTTGCGGATTTTAGCTCCTGCCAAAGAGCTGCTGCTTCCTTTATCTCATTTCTCACCTCCTTTTGGTCTCGGCGAAAGTCAGACCTCATTTTTCTCACCTTAGATTTCCTATTTGCCTTATTCCCTGCCAGTTGTTTTCTTATTTGGATACCAACCTCCTGGCGAGAGAGCTCAAAATCCTTTACCATGCCCCGGGCTTGTTGCCTCGATGCCTTCGTCTCCTCCTCTATCTCTCCAAGCCGTTTTGCTCTTTCCTTACGGGAAACTTTGATGTTATTGACCAGCCCTTTCATTCCCGAAGCAATCTCCATCTCTAACCTCTCTTCCTTTCAATCCTTAAGTCTCACTATCGCCAATGACGATTGTTTCTTGGCGTTGCTGCCTGAAATGAGCCAAAAGCCTTTCTACATCCTGTCGCCGTAATTTCCTCTCAGCTTTTCTCTTCTGGCGGTCCTTGGACGCCTCAAGTTGTCTTAAATCCTCTATTGTCAAGGACTTGCCTCTATCCGAGAGCCTTTTCAGCCTATCATTTAGCATCTCCTGCTCCTGGCGAAAGCTTTCCAAGTGTAACTGGAAATCCCGGAGCATACCAAAGGTTTGTTCCCCTTCCTCCGTATAGCTTGCCTTAATGTCACTTAGTACCGCGGCGAGATTTTCCCTGCCCGAGTCTTCTGTAAACTTGGTTAACTGCTCCTTCAAAGAGGCGACGAGTTCTTTCTGCTCAGTCAAATATGCCCTGACTCTTTCCCTAACCTGTTTCCGCTCTTCTTCAATTTCCCTCTTTTTCCTCTCGATATCAGAAAAGACCTTTGCCATCAAGGTATCAAAGTCTTTCCGCCGTAGGAAACGATTCCGGGCTAGGACCTCTTGTAAGTTTGCTCTCAGTCTTTCTCCTTCCTCACAGGCTCGGGCTAAAGTCTCGTCAGAATCCCCAGTGGCTTCATAGGCACTGCTGACCAAGCTCTCCACTGCTGAGACTCGATGTTCGTATGAAACAAGCAGGTCCAAAACTAAATCTTTCATTTTATCTTTGACTCAACGGATGGGCGGACATTTGGCAAGGCACGCTAACTAGCTGAGGGTACCCTGGCAAATCCCCCCTCTCGCCTTAGGCTGCTGTAGCCGTAAGACCGACTGCCTCGGCATACTTCAGGTAGGTCTCAACACCAGCAATGACCACGCGAGCCTCAATGGTGAGGAGCTCGAGGCCAAGCAGGGAGACCCTGACCCAGGCATCGATCACGATACCCTTGTCCAGGATCCGGTCGAGTACCTCAGCCAGTCCTGAAGGTGCCATTGCCGTCTGTACCGCCATTCTTTGTCACCTCCTTTCCTTTTAGACTATATCAAGCGCAGCCTTTTAGAGGCTATGCATTGATACCACTGTAAAAACTTAAATTCTATCCCAACCCAGCCAGGAATGCCTCCACTACCGCTGGATCCCATTGAGTTCCTGCCTCCTGCTTCAAGATTTTTATAGCCTGCTCGTTGTTCATAGCCGGTCGATAGGGACGCTGCGAGGTTAGAGCATCGTAGGCATCTGCTACAGCCAGAATACGTGCTCCCAAAGGGATTTGTTCCCCTTGGAGACCACGGGGGTATCCTTTGCCATCGTAGTGCTCATGATGGTGTTCAATTATAGGGAGTGCATCTTTAAGGAAATCTAGAAAGCGCAGCATCTCTACCGCTTTAACAGGATGAAGCTGTATCTCGGCTCTTTCACTCGGGGTAAGCACATCAGCTTTGAGCAATATCTCATTGCTTATACTCAATTTCCCAATATCATGAATTCTGGCAGCAATATCTATCAATTCCCTTTCTTTCTCGGATAGGTTCAGCTGGAAAGTGATTTGACGGGCAAGTTGGGACACCCTTTCGGAATGTCCTCGTGTGTAAGGGTCACGCGCCTCCAACATAAGAGCCAGGGTTTTGACTACCTCTAAATAGGCATTCTGTAACTGCTGATTCCTCTCCTCAAGGGCTGTGGCTTGCTCTTCCAATCGTTTGCAGGCTCCTTCCAAATTTCCTTTCTGTTCGCTTACCTTATCAAATAGCTTTATGTTCTCGATAACTAGAGCTATCTGATTACAAAACATTGACAGTAGCTCCAAGTCGCTTCGTCTATAAGGCTCCTTCTCGGCTAACCTGGCTAGGATGAGCACTCCAGTAACCTTTCCTTGGAACAAAAGGAGCAAAGATAAAGCAGAGCCGATACCATTTTCATTTATCTCACGTTGAATTTGGGGGGCGACATCTGCCATATCCGGCCAAAGGAGGGGGTCCCCCCTTTGCATTACGCAGCGAACCGTATCGGGCATTTCCTTAGCTAAGCCATGGCTTAATTTAATAGAAGGCTCCTGCGTCTCTTCGTCAAGGAGTATCAAGGAAACCATGTCGGACTTCATTTCCCTTAACAACGTCTCCACCGCCTGAGACAGGAGCTCCGCCAAATCCATTTCTGAGATAAGACGCCTGCTGATTTCAAGTAGTGGCACTAACACCCGCAGTCGCATATCCTCTTTCATAAGGCAGCTCTTTTCCAAAGCCTGGTTAACTGCTATTCTTAGCTCGTCTGGCGTAAAGGGCTTGATAATAAAATCTTGGCTTCCCTCCTTTAAGCAGCTAATCGCATTCTCGATTGTGGCATAGCCAGTTATGATAACCGCAGCGATATCAGGGTATAACTCTCGAAACCTTTGCAGCAGCTCTAGCCCGTCCATCTTAGGCATAACAATGTCGGCTACCAGTAGGTCAAAGCTTTCCCTTTTAGCCATCTCCAATGCCTCGTATCCAGAACCGGCAGTGATGACTAAGTAGCCTTCCTTACTAAGTACTTTCATGCTCTGATCAAGGATAGAGACTTCGTCATCAACTACTAAGATTTTTTGCCCTGTCATGTCTTTCATCCGTTCTCTACCTGCTTCACTATTGGTAAACACACCGTAAACGTACTGCCTTTCCCCATTTCACTCTTGACCTCGATAGTTCCTCCAAAGGCTTTAACAATATTGTAGCTAACAGATAGCCCTAATCCGGTTCCTTTGGCGTTAGGCTTCGTCGTGAAGAATGGTTCGAATATCTTGTCCATATGTTCCGGGGGAATGCCAACACCTGTATCCCTAAATTCAATAACGACACTCTCATCTTTTACTCCGGTGGTAATGGTAAGTTTCCCTCCCCTGGGCATGGCATCAAGGGCATTAGCGATCAGATTGTAGAACACCTGCATCATCTGATTCCGGTCTACGAGAAGCCTTGGCACTTCACTGCCGTAGCGTTCAACTAGTTCCATACCTTTCATGTCCATTGTATGGCGAAGCAGGGAAACAGAACCTCGAACAAGCTCATTTATGTCTGTTTCAACCACGGCTGCCTCGGTTGGGCGAGCAAAATCCAAAAGGTTACGGATAATACCCCGAGCCCGTAAGCTTTCTTTTTTGATAATTTCCAATTCTGACCTTTTAGGGTCACTCTCATTTATTTCCTCGGCTAAAGCAGAAGAAGCCATTAATATTCCAGTTAACGGATTATTGATTTCATGAGCAACGTTAGCTGCCAGCCTGCCAATGGCGGCTAACTTCTCCGCATGGGTTAATTGAGCTTGAGTATCCTCTAGTTTTCTCACTTGCATCTTTAAGTCTTGATAAAGCCGGGCATTACGGATGGTAATAGCAGCTTGTCCGGCGAAGGTAGCTAAAACCTTTAGGTGCCTGTCGCTGAAAGCTCTCACCACATCGCTATGAGCAAACAGCACTCCTAAGACCTCAGTGTCAAACTTTATAGGCACACCCACATAAGATTTAATGCCGGCAGCAACCAGAGAGGGGTTGGTCTTGCCATCAGGTTTGACCTCATCTATAAGCTCTGGTTCACTACTGGCGAGTATTTTACGAGTGACCCCAGTCCGACGAGCTCTCACATGTAAAGGATGGATACCTTGGAAGTTTTCGACACTGGTTTTAAGTCCTCCTTGTTCATCCACTATGACGATGCTGGTATACTTAGCATTTACTAAACCCCCAGCCAGATCAACAATTTTTTTCAATACCATCTGCAGGTCAAGGTATTTATTTATCTCATCGGTAATAACCTCTAGGGCTGAGAGCTCCTGATTGCGCTCGCAGAGTTCTTGCTCTATCCTCTTGCTCTCCGTGATATCGGTTGCTATAGTAATTGCTCCGTTAACTTTGCCATTGGCATCTTTGAGAGGCAACAAGGTAAGTATCATATTCAATAGCCCCCCATTTTTATGCATCCTTTCAGTTTCAATATGGGGCAATACTTTACCTTGGCTTACCTGACTCAGCAAATGCCGGTTCTCCTCTGCTTTGTGCGGCGGCACTATTTTGAGAACTTCTGCTATCTCTCCCGCCTTATATCCAAATAGTTGCTCGGCTCCTACGTTCCAGTGCAGTATTTCGCCGCTTAATGTAGTGCTGAACACTGCTTGCCTCGGTCCTTCAACGATGCTATTTAGATCCCTAACAACGCTCACGTTCCCCTCTCGCTGCCTTGTAGTTCAAGGCAGAATAACATTCGGCTGAGGGTAAATATCCCTGGGTTAATAGCGACTAGATTTACAGGATAACATTGACATGCTTACCTTGGACAGTAGCAAACGGGTAAAATATCAGTGACAAAAGGACCGATTTCGATGAGCCAAAAGGGGCGAATTCTTGAGCTACTTGGTTAGCCGCTACAATCTGACCGGGGAGATCATGGGGGTATTTGATTCAACGAGGGGTATCTTGAACCTAGGCAAAAAGGTCTGCGTTATAATTGGGTCTGCTTCTTTAACCTTTTTCTTCAGAGTTTGCTAGCTCGATCAGCTTTCTTTTATATGCTTCCGATACCGCTTGCGATCGATCAGTAGCGTTCAATTTAGCAAGAATAGTCTGGATCTCTCTCTTGACAGTGGCTTCACTAAGAAACAACTTAGGGCCAATCTCTTTGTTGGTCAACCCGGCAGCGATAAGTCGGAGTATTTCTATCTGCCGTTGAGATAAAATCTGCTCTCGTCTCAGTTTGGTTAGACTAACATATTCCCTAAGCAGGGTTTGAGTAACAGAAGGAGCAAGAGGTGTTTGCCCTAAGAGAGCTCTTTGAATAGCCTGTATTAGCTCCTCTCGAGTGGTATCTTTAAGAAGGTATCCTGCCGCACCTGCCTCGGCTGCCTGGGCTAAATATTCATTTTGATAGAGGGTTACAACAATGACCTTAACAGAAGGCTGTATTGCCTTGATTTGGCGGACAGCTTCAATGCCACCCATCCCGGGCATCTTAATGTCCATAAGAATGATATCTGGCGACAGATGCCGGACACAGTCGATCGCTTCCTCACCTGACGTTGCCCCGCCAACTACCTCTATCCATTTTTCTGACTCCAACATCCGCTTAAGCCCTTCCCGCACAACTTGGTGGTCGTCTACCAAAAGTACCCTAATCGTTTTCAAAACATTCTCCTCCTCTAACCTAAGGTTTCCGGACTCACATGGGCTTCAATTTGGCAGAGACCGGCATTTTTAAGATTATCTTGGTTCCAGCTCCCAAGCTTGTTCTTATTTCAAGGCTGCCGCCTAACATCTCCGCTCTATCCTTCATGATCAGTAGACCTAAGTGTCCTAATGACCTCCCAGTCCTTATTGCTTGGGAGAAGTCAAACCCCTTCCCATTATCTTTTATTTCAACTGAGACCTGATTGGGCTCGAATCGGAGGTTAATATCGAGCTCAGTAGCACAAGCATGTTTTCGAACATTATGAATCGCTTCTTGTACTATTCGGTAGATGCCAATTTCCAGGCTTGACGAGATCCGGTCTGGTAGCCCCTCTGTTTGGAAATGGCATGTGATGCCAGCTTCCTTTTGAAAGCCCTCGATATAGTGGTGTAGTGTCTGCTCCAGTCCTATCTCACTCAAGGCTGGTGGATAAAGGTCAGCCATTATCCTACGCAGCTCCCTAATACTCTGTTTGATAGCGCTTATGGAACACTCTACTTCATCACGAGCTTGATCAACTTTTGATTGCGAGAGCATTTGAAGGCAGCGTCACGTAACTGGTGGAAATTCGATCTAGCCATATCCTATACCCTTCTGTCATTTCAGTCAACCTTTAAGCAACCAGAGCTTCCTCTAAGAATTCCAATCTGATTGGTTCTTGCTCCAACG
>VGNX01000037.1 GCA_016865855.1 Chloroflexota bacterium
GATAGCGTTCTCGCACTGCCTCGGTATATTCTTGTATGCTGCCTCGTGTCATGTTTGCCTCCTCTGGGTAACACTATTTTTGAGGCAACGATACCACTTTCGGTAACAATAATTATGAGGCAATTCGCAGCTTTGACGAAGAGCCTTGATGATGTTAAAATTTACAATTTGGGGGCAGCCTATGTTGGAGCTACGCAAATATTGAAAGGAGTGAGATATGATTTCGTTTAGTCCGACTGAAGAGCAGCAGATGATTGTAAACATGGTAAAGCAGTTTGCCAGCGACGAGGTACGCAAAGTTTACAGGGAGTGCGACGAAAGCGGCGAGATTCCTGCCCGCATTGTCGACACCGCCTGGAAACTAGGGCTTGTTTCCACCAGCATACCTGAGGAATACGGAGGGCTTGGTGGTGAGCACTCAGCAATTACCGGTGCGCTTATCGCCGAGGAATTGGCGTGGGGTGACCTGTCTGTGGCCATGCATATACTCTGTCCTGCCCTGTTTGTCTATCCCATCCTGGAGATGGGCACTGAGGAGCAGAAGAAAAAGTTTCTCCCTGCTTTCTGCGATGAAAATTACAAAGCAGCTACTGCTGCTCTCATTGAGCCCCGCTTTGGCTTCGACACCTACTCTCTTTCAACCACTGCACGATCCGACGGCAAAGGCTATATGTTTAAAGGTGACAAGTGCTACGTGCCTTTAGCTGCCGATGCCGACCTTTTGCTGGTCTATGCGGCTGAGAACGGCAGCAGCCAGGGCTTCATCATCGAGAAAGGCACAAAGGGGCTGGAGATCGGCGAGCGAGAGGAGAACATGGGAATAAAAGCCCTGGCAACATACGAAGTCAGCTTGAAGGACTGCCGCATACCCAAGGATAATCGACTTGGTGGTGACAAGGGGTGTGATTTTGAGCGCATTATGAATTGCTCACGTGTAGCGCTCTCAGCGATGGCTGTAGGAGTAGCCAGAGCTGCCTTTGAGTATTCAAGGGACTATGCCAAGGAGCGTATTGCCTTCGGCGAGCCAATTGCGGCTCGACAGGCTATCGCTTTCATGCTGGCAGAGATGGCCATTGAAATCGATGCCACAAGGCTGATGGCCTGGGAGGCTGCCTGGAAATTGGACCGAAAAGAAGAGGCAACCAAAGAGTCCTCAGTAGTAAAAACGTATGCTGATGATATGGTGATAATGGTGACCGACCGCGCCGTGCAGATCCTGGGTGGGCATGGTTATATCCGCGACCACCCGGTCGAACTGTGGCTCAGGAACGGTCGAGGCTTTACCACTTTTGATGGTATGGCTATCGTATAGAAGGAGGCATGAGATAATGATAGATTTTGAATTTACACCTGAACAAAAAGAAGCAGTAGAGGCAGCACACAAGATTGCCGAAGAGCTATTTCGCCCTATAAGCCGCTACTATGACGAACATGAGCATGAGAGCCCACAGGAACTTATTGACAAGCTGTGGGAGAAAAGACGAGAAGGCAGTCTGTTTGGTGGTCTGGATATTACAGCCGCGTTAAGGGCTGAGGAGGTCTGCTGGGGCGATGCCGGCCTTTATTTATGCGTTCCGAGTCCGGGTCTGGGTGGTGCGGCTATTTTCGCTACGGGGACAAAAGAGCAGCTGCAGCGTTTTCTGGGCAACTACAACGAGGGTGGGCCAAAATGGGGTGCTATGGCGATGACGGAGACTGGTTGTGGCTCGGACACCTCTGCCATCAGCACCACTGCAGTACGCGATGGTGACGAATGGGTGCTCAACGGTGAGAAGATATTTGTAACCTGTGGGAAAAGAGCTATGGAGAATCCTGAAGGTGTGGTGGTGGTCTGGGCTACCGTGGACAAATCAGCGGGACGTGCCGGTATGAAGTCATTCGTGGTGCAGGCTGGAACTCCGGGGGCGAGGGTGGAGAAGATGGAGAAAAAGCTGGGAATCAAGGCCAACGACACTGTAACCATCGTTTTCGATAATTGCCGCATCCCTTATGAAAACATACTGGGCAGTCCTGAAGTCAGGAAGATAGATAAGACCGAGACCGCAGGCTTCAAGAAGGCGATGGCTACCTTCGATGCCACGCGACCCATTGTCGCTGCCATGGCTTTGGGTGTGGGGCGGGCTGCCCTGGATTTCGTCAAGGAAACCTTGGAGAAGGAAGGTATCAAAATACACTATGGCTTGCCGCGGCAGAAGCTAACCGCCCTGGAGCGAGATGTCATGGACATGGAAGCCAATTACAAGGCGGCCAAGCTGCTGACGTTGCGGTCATTGTGGATGATGAGCCAGCTCCTGCCCAATAACCTTGAAGCGTCAATGGCCAAAGCGAAAGCTGGGCTTGCCGTCACCAAGATCACTCAGAAAGCGGTTGAGCTTATGGGGCCGCTGGGCTATTCGAGGAAATACCTCTTGGAGAAGTGGATGCGTGATGCCAAGATAAACGATATCTTCGAAGGCACCGGCCAGATTAACATGCTTGTAGTGGCACGACGAGTCCTCGACTATTCCCGAGATCAGCTTAAGTAAACGTTGCTAAATGAGAAATGCAGGGGCAGACCTAAAGGTCTGCCCCTTAAATCGCAAGCATATATTTCGGACAGGTCTGAAGACCTGTCCTTACACGACCATACGAAAGGAGGTTCAACATGACGGAATCTGCCCAGCAAGCCTTGAGTATTTTGCGTGATGGAAGCCTGTTTCAATGGTATGTCATCCCCCTCTTTGCTCTGGTGGTTTATGTTTATGCCAACGAGATTGAAAAGAGAAACTGGAGCCTGGTATTTGCCGGTCTGGCGTTCTGGGGCATGGACTGGTTCAATGAGATTTGGAACGGCCTAGTTTTACACCTCACCCAGTACGCCCCGGTTTGGGGTGCTCCTGGGAAAACTGCTTACCTTATCTTGGCTGGCTTGAATATCGAGATTTGCTTTATGTTCGCCATCGCTGGCATCGGCTTTGCCAAGATGCTGCCGCGGGATAAGAAACGGAAAATCTTGGGCATTCCAAACCGGTGGCTTTTTGCTATTGTTGGCTCGGCGTTCTGCGTGTTTGTTGAGTATTTGTTGAATGCTGTTGGTGCACTCACCTGGGAATACCCTTGGTGGAACACCAGTGCGCCGTGGCTTATCTTCCTGGTCGGATACCTTTACTTTTTCCTGGTCTCATTCTGGGTATTGGACATGGAGAGCATCAAGAAGAAGGTGATAACGGTAGGGGCAATACTCGCCTTTGACGTCATCTGCCTGGTGGTTTTCATGGGCATACTGAAGTGGATTTAGTTCGGTTAGCGTTAGGACGGTATGAAAGTAGTCTACCATCCCCGCTACACTGAAGTTTATGCTTCTGACCCTGCTGCTAGCCCGGGTAGGATAGAGGCGATTCTGAAGGAGCTTGAGGGAGAGTATGACTTCGTTAAACCTCAAGCGGCTTCAGAAGGCGATTTGAGGCGGGTCCATACTCAGAATCATATCGAATCAATCAAAAGAGACAAACATCTTTATGATATAGCCTGCCTGGCAGCTGGTGGTGCCATCAAGGCTGCCCAGATAGCTATGGAAGGCGAACCCAGTCTTGGCCTGATCAGGCCACCTGGGCATCATGCCAGCCCTGACCATTGCTGGGGATTCTGCTATTTCAATAACATTGCCGTGGCTTTAGCTAAGCTTCAGAGCGAAAACCTGATTGAAAGCGCTTTAATTCTGGATTTTGACCTGCATTTCGGAGACGGCACCAACAATATTTTTGCTGGAAGCAAGATTGAGTACTTCCAGCCAAGTGGCCATGAGCGGCAAAGGTTCGTTGAAGAGATAATTAGTAAGTTCCAGCAGGAAAAGGGCTATTCCATACTGGCGGTTTCAGCTGGCTTTGATCGCCATGTCGAAGACTGGAGCGGGCAGCTTACGACTGATGATTACCGTACAATCGGCAAGTTAGTCAAGGAAGCCGCTGAAAGGAACTGTCAAGGCAGAAGATTTGCCGTTTTAGAAGGTGGCTATAACCACAATGTCCTGGGCAGAAACGTCAAGGTCTTCTTGGAAGGACTGACCTAGGCAATAGTTCTATGGCGGACATTTGGCGCATACCGACCTGAACAGCGTTGTACTCAAGTAGCGGTCTCCTCTGTCAGGCAATATAACCACAATCGTGCCAGAGTTCAGGTCTTTGGCTATGCGCAAAGCTGCAGCTACTGCCGCCCCGCTTGACATTCCGACAAAGATGCCTTCTCTTGTGGCCAGCAGCCTAGTTATTTCGAATGCTTCACCGTCCTCAATAACGACTTTTTCATCGAATATCTCTGGGCGGTAGATCTTAGGAACTATAGATTCACTCATATTCTTCAGTCCCTGTATCGTGTGCCCCACTGTAGGTTCAACTCCGACTATTTTTACGCCCGGTTTTTTCTCTTTCAGATATTTCCCAGCCCCCATCAACGTTCCCGTTGTCCCCATGCCAGCAACGAACACGTCAACCTCCCCTTTAGTTTGGGAAAAGATCTCCGGGCCGGTTGTTTCATAGTGAGCCAGAACATTGCTTTCGTTATCGAATTGATTGGGCATATAGCATTTCTCAGGTTCCTCATCTAGAAACTGCCAGGCTCTCCTGATGGCTCCGTCGGTGCTTTCTTTGGCCGGGGTCAACACAGCTTCAGCGCCGAGGGCCATGAGGGCACGCTGTCTCTCTGTGCTCACGCATTCCGGCATAAATAGCTTGACCCGGTATCCTTTTGCGGCTCCTATCATTGCCAGGGCAATTCCCATGTTCCCCGAAGTCGGCTCAACAATCGTCTTATCCCTGGTAAGTTTACCAGATTCCTCGGCTTTGCTTATCATATAGTAGGCAGGTCGGTCTTTAACTGAACCTCCCGGGTTGCTGCCTTCTAGTTTTCCCAGGATTTTTACCCTCGGATTTCCATTTAGATTCTTTAGTTCTATCAGTGGAGTATTACCGATAGCGTCAAATAGACTGAATTCCTTGTCTTTCATAGCTACTGAAAGTTCCTCTAAGTTCTTGGTCTTAGGCTACATGCCTTTTATTAATCAACCTCCAATCTTGAAAGGATTGTGCACATCAGAAGTAGTCTACGACAGTCAGTTTTATAAATCAAGCTCTATCTCAAAGAGAATGTTTATCAATAATCCGCTTTCAATGTAGTTGCGACCCTTTAGGGTCGCCCTTTACACCCAGCCGAATCATAGATTTCGGCTGGGGATCCGGAATCCCAGAAAAACCACCGATTTTTCTATGTAAAGCGAGGCTTTAGCCTCGCCGCTACATTAGTAAAGTGAACACTCTCGTTTCAAGTCTCGGTAGTCGAATAGAAGTCAATCGCGCTTCTCAGCTTCCGTCAGCCGCAGCAGCCGGAAAAACCAGGGAGCACCCAGGGTAATCCACACACCGATGAGCCCGTAGCGAAGGAAGCGGAAGACCAGGTAAAACGCTGATTCCTCACCAGGAAATACCTTTTTGAGCCCCAAGTAGAGTGCCAGGACAACTATAATACCGATGAGGAAGCGCACAATGCGCTGCCACCACAGTCCACGAGCGCTAAAGGGGACATAGCGGTTTGTCAGTGCTAATCCCATCCCCGCCCCAGCCAGTGGTGCTAATGTCGTGACGGTGTCTTTGGTAGGATAGAGCAGAACCAGCACAAGAGGCACGGCTAATGCCAGCAGGATTTGCCAGCCTAGTTTTAGCTGTGATAGCCACCTCTCGACCCCTGGTTGCACTGCCAGGTAGATGGCCAGTAATACGCCGCCGATTATCCAACCAGCGAGCACATCTGTAGGAAAGTGCACGCCCAGGTAGACGCGGGAAAAACCGATCAGTACTATCAGTACAATGGCCACCACCCAGAACCAGGTCTTTCGTGCCCAGGCAGCGATGGTGCCCCAGACAACAACAGCCGACTGTGCATGACCGCTGGGCATCCCATAGCCCTCAGCTTCGGCAAGCTTTACACTTGGCTCGCGATAGAAGGGGCGTGGCTGCTGGAGCCAGTCCTTAAGGCCGACATTGATATAGTTTGCCAGGAGAAAGAAAGCGGCCAGGCGCGCGCCTAAGCCGAAGTCCACACACCAGAGGAGCACGGGCAGAAGAATCAGGTAGAACTCCTCCTCCCCTAGGAAGGTGATAGCACGGAAGATGTTGTCCAACAGCGGCCCGTGGATTTGCTGGATGGCGACGATTACGTCAATGCCCCATTGCCAGATTATTTCCATTGAACTTCTCCCCTTCTAGTAGCCAAAGATAACACAATAGACGATTTAACTGCAATAGTTATGCTTACTGACATCTTGGCGACAGGTCTACGGATATTTTTGCGTTGACTAGTTTAATATGTGTTTAATTCACTGTTACACTTTTTGCTTAAGGGAGTAAGAATCTGGAAGGCATCATCGAGTAGTCCCAATGGCTATCGCCCCCGGCAATAAAACCAAGGCGGTATCCTTTCATGCCACTAATTCAAACTCGCCTTCTAGCACGATATCTTTGGCAGAGCGTCCCACCATTACTTTGAAAACGCCCGGCTCGACGGTAAACTTCATGTCTTTGCCATAGAAGCCAAGCGTCTCCATTGGCAGCTCGAATTCCACCGTCTTGGTTTCACCAGGTTCCAGAGCGATGCGCTTGAAACCTCTCAATTCTTTAACGGGCCTGGTAATGCTGGCAACCACGTCGTTGATGTAGAGCTGGACTACCTCTTCGCCGGTCATGGTTCCGGTATTTTCGATATCAACCTTTATTAAGACTCTGCCGGCTGGTGACACCCGTTTCGGCTCTATTCGAAGGTTGCTGAACTTGAAGGTAGTGTAGCTGAGGCCGTAGCCGAATTCAAATACAGGGCTGGTGCTTGTCTCGACGTAGTTTCCCCAGAATTGAGACCTGGCGCCTGATGGCTTATGCCCGTAGTAGACTGGAACTTGTCCTACCCTTTCGGGGAATGATATCGGCAGTTTGCCACCGGGGTTGTAATCGCCAAAAAGAACATCGGCAACGGCATTGCCACCTTCCTCACCCGGTAGCCAAGCTTCGATAATAGCCGTTATCTTTTCTATAATCCACCCAAGGGTGAGCGGTCTGCCGTCTACGAGAATAAGCACGACAGGAGTGCCCGTTTCGTAAATGGCTCTCACGAGGTCATCCTGCACGCCTGATAGTCGGAGTTCGGCGCTGTCTCTCATTTCACCGCAAGTACAATCAGGTGTCAGGCCAGATTTTCCTCCGACCACTACCATCGCCACATCAGCCTGCCGGGCGATTTTAATGGCTTCATCAAAGCCGTCCTTTGAAGTACCACTTACCTCACAGCCCTTGGCATATAAGACCTTGGTCTTCGGGGAGACTTTTGCCTTAATTCCTTCCAATATAGTGACTACAGGAACGGTGATCTGGTCAGGTTGAACATCAGCGGACGGCAGGGGAGTGCCAAGCGAGGCTGCCATTATTCCAGTAATTTCAGTATGGGCAGCGTACGCGTAGTCCCCGAGTAGGTTCCTGTGGCTATCTGCATTTGGCCCTATTACAGCGATGGTTTTAATGTTCTTATTGAGCGGCAGAATGGTACCCTCGTTTTTTAGGAGAACCAGCGATTTCCGTGCGGCTTCGAGGGCAAGCTTGCGATGGTCTGGGGCATCGAAAAGACCTTTTGTTACTTTCGGCTCAACGTACGGGTTTTCAAAAAGCCCCAGCATGAACTTAAGCCTTAGTATTCTTAGAAGAGCCCGGTCGACCAGTTCTTCTGCTATCTCACCCTTTTCTAGTTGCTCTTTTAGGGGCTGGGCGTAGCAGTTGGACTTGGGTAGCTCAATATCGATGCCGGCTATAAGGGCGTGCTTGGCCGCATTTGATTTGTCGGGAGCGATCCGGTGGTAGCTCTGCAAGTTCTCGATAGTGAAGTAGTCAGACACAACAACTCCCTCGAATCCCCATTCCTTGCGCAGAATGTCAGTGAGCAGTTCTTCAGAAGCACCGCAGGGGATGCCGTCGATTTCATGGTAGGCATTCATTATGGATAGGGCTCCAGCTTCTACGATGGCTTCCTTGAACGGATACAGGAAGACCTCTCTGAGTAATCTTGGTGGTATGTGGGCAGGTGCCCAGTTCAGCCCCCCTTCTGACAGTCCGTAGCCGACGAAATGTTTTAAGGTGGCTACGACGCCTCTCCTCAAATCGTCACCCTGAAGCCCTTTTACGTATGCTGTCCCCATCTTGGCGATGAGATAAGGGTCTTCTCCGAAGGTTTCTTCAACTCTTCCCCATCTCGGGTCTCTGGCAACGTCTAAAACGGGACCAAGCCCTTGATGCATTCCGACGGCTCTCATTTGGGTTCTGATTATGCTTGTCATCTTCTCGACCATTTCCGGATCCCATGCGCTGGCTATGCCGATTATCTGAGGGAAGATAGTTGCCTCTTTTGCCATAAAGCCGCTCAGGCATTCCTCGTGGATTAGGGCTGGTATGCCAAGCCGGGTATTTTCGATTAGGAATCTTTGAATTTCATTTGTGAAGGCTGCAATTTCCCTGGGAGGCAAAGCGGTAGCTACTCCAGGCCTGGATATCTGCCCGATCCCATTTTTGATCAGCGATTCTGCCCTCTTTGGAGAAAATTTCCCGGCTTCAAGTATCTCGAAACTCCAAATACCACCGAGCTGCGCCATCTTCTCATCGAGCGTCATTTTGGAGATGAGGTTTTTGGCTCTAGCATCTATTGACTGTGAGGCATCACGATAAATTTCCATTACTCTTTCCCCGAATTTCTTAATGTCACATTGTATCGGTATTGGGCTTAATTTTACAATGGTAAATAATATCACTCTTTCTCCACAAATCCCGTGTGGGCGATTCGATTGATTCTTTTTGGCGTAGGGGCATACAGATATAGTATGATATTGTGGATATTGACTTAACAAGGAGAAGAGTATGGTCAAACTGAAACAGTCCTATTTCCTCGAGGTTGACTTTTCAAAGCTTAAATGCTATAGAAGGCAATTGGTTACTTCTTGGCCTGTGTTTCGAAAAGGAACGTGACTAAATAGAAACTTTTGGAGGTGTGAAAACAATGAGTATGATGACAGGGGAGCAGTATCGGGAAAGCTTAAGGCGGCTTAAGCCCGAGATCTACTATATGGGCGAGAAGATTGAGAGCGTGGCCGACCATCCTGCCTTCACGCCTCACGTGAATGCCGCAGCGCTCACTTATGAGATGGCGTTGGCGCCGGAATTCGAGGAGTTGTTGTCGACTACCTCACATCTCACAGGTGAAAAAATCAACCGCTACACCCACATACATCACAGCCACGATGACCTGGTGAAGAAGGTCAAGATGCTGCGTGCTCTCGGCCAGCAGACGGGCAGCTGCTTTCAGAGGTGCGTTGGCCACGATGGGCTCAATTCGGTCTATTCTATTACCTATGAAATAGACCAGAAAATGGGCACGGACTATCACAAGCGGTTGGTCAACTTGCTCAAGGAAGTGCAATCCAAAGACCTTATGATTTCAGGGGCTATGACCGATGTAAAGGGTGACCGCCGCCTGTCACCAAGCCAGCAGAAAGACCCTGACCTCTATGTACACATGGTAGAAAAGAAAAAAGACGGCATCGTGGTCAGCGGTGCCAAAGCCCACATTACCGGCGCAGTTAATTCACATGGGCATCTGGTCATGCCTACGGCTGCCATGAAGGCGGAGGACGCCGGCTATGCAGTCTGTTTCTATGTGCCTGTGGATGCTCCCGGAGTAATCCACATCTTCGGAAGGCAGACCAACGATACTCGGAAGTGCGGCTGTTTTCTTGACCAGGGCAATGTGGACTATGGCATTGTTGGTGGCGAGGCGCTGATTATCTTTGACAAGGTCTTCGTTCCCTGGGAGCGCGTCTTTATGTGTGGGGAATACGAGTTTGCTTACGAATTGGTGGAGGGGTTTGCCACCGCTCACCGCCAGAACTATGGTGGCTGCAAGACCGGCCTGGCTGATGCTCTCATTGGCGCCACTTACGCTCTGGCACAAGTTCAGGGAACCGACCGGGCTTCGCACATCAGAGACAAGCTGGTGGAGATGGTTCACCTGACGGAGACCCTCTACTGCTGCTCCATAGCCTGTTCTTGCCAGGGTTATGCTTTACCCGCTGGCTCCTACATGGCTGACCCGCTCCTGGCGAATGTCACTAAGTTGAACGTCACCCGTCACATTTATGAGATTGCCAGGCTAGCCCAGGACATTGCCGGGGGTATATTAGCCACTGCGCCCTCGGAGATGGACTGGAAAGACCCAAGGGTCGGTAAATACGTGGATAAATACATGAAGGGTGTTGCCGATATACCTGCCGAGACCAGAATGCGACTGATTCGGCTTCTCGAGGCGATGACCTGTGGCACTGCCTTAGTCGAGTCCATGCATGGTGCCGGCTCACCTCAGGCACAGAGAATCATGATTGAGCGGCAGGCTAACCTTGAGCGCAAGAAGCGGCTGGCGGAGAAGCTGGCCAAAATCGGCGAACAGCCCCTCCTTGTCTGCTAACAGAAGTATCACAAAACATGTAGAGCGAGGCTTTAGCCTCGCTTTATCTGATGGAATCGAAAACTCTTCTGGTTCACAGTTTATAGCCGCAACACGGTTCGGCCGGACGTAGAAAGCGACCCTGAAGGGTCGCAACTACATGTAAGGGGTTTTAATAAACATTAGAATTGCCGAAGAATAGTCGCAAAGTTAAAGTAGCGCTGAAATATTGCGGCTCCTGCAATCCCCATGTGGCCTTGACAAGGATAGCTCGTCATCTGGCTAAGGTGGCTGAGGAGCGTGGGGATTTCCAGCTCGTGCCTCTGTCTGAAGATGGCATCGACGTGGTGGTCATTCTGTGCGGCTGTCCTCGTGCCTGTGGCAACAAGGCTGAGGTCAGGGCTAGAGCCAATCAAAGCCTGCTAACAGCCGGTGAGTCCATAAATGGTAGGCACGTACCTGAAGCTCACCTTCCGTCGGCTGTAGAGCAGGAGCTTATCAAAATTCTGGACAGTTGAACCGTAGCCCTTAAAAGAATAAACTTTTCGACCATCTCTGCCGTTTATTACTTTAAAGAGTGTAAATTTCCTCATGTTCGAAGACTGCCGAGGACAAGCTTATCCGTCGCCCACGCCTGGCGATATAGCCCGAAAGCTATTTTATCCTATATTGAGAGATACCTTTGAAGACGAGCAAACCTTAGTTCAACAAAGCTCTGAAAATCTAAGAAAGGTGCTGAACGTAGCAACCGAGGCTATAGTAGCACTGTGTGAAAAAAGAGATCCTTATACTGCCGCTCATCAGCGCAGAGTAGCTCAGCTTGCCTGTGCTATTGCCAGGGAGATGGGTCTTCCTGACGAGCAGATTGAGGGCATTCGCATAATCGGGGTAGTCCACGATATTGGGAAAATAGCTGTGCCTGGCGAGATTCTCAGCAAGCCAGGCAAGTTAAGCGCCGAAGAGTTCAGCATCATCAAGACTCATCCCCAGGTAGCTTATGATGTGCTGAGAAAGCTGGAATTTCCCTGGCCGGTTGATAAGGCTGTACTACAGCACCATGAGAGATTAGATGGCTCCGGCTATCCTGATGGGCTTTCCGGCGAAGGCATAATTTTGGAGGCAAGGATTTTGTGCGTGGCTGATGTCGTTGAGTCTATGGTCTCTCATCGGCCTTACCGGCCGGCTCTTGGGACGGAGAAGGCATTAAAGGAAATCCTGCAGAATAGAGGCGTCCTCTACGACCCCGAAGTGACCGATGCCTGCTCCAAGCTTTCCAATAACGGTGGCTTTAAGTTAGAGCGGGAATGACAACCGCAGCAAGCTGCCGCTAAACTATAATCTGCAATCCACATCGAAACATGCCCGGCTCTTGCTTGTGTTTTGACAACTTGTCAGCAGAGCTTTAACATAGGCAAGGTTGTTTGCTATGAAAAGCTCCGGCTTAGAGATAAATGAAAGTCATGTACGGCGTGTTTTCGCTTTTACTGACCAAGTCGTAGAGCAGTACCCCAACCGCCTGGCAGGAACAGAAGCCTGCCGAGATGCTGCCAACCGGATAAAACAGGAATTCATCAAGAATTGTGACCCGGGTTCGGTGCAAGTAGAAGAGTTCACCGTCCACCCCAAGAGCTTCTTGAAATATATTCCCGGGCTGGTCGTCCTTTATATTATCTGCTCAATTCTACTGTATTTCCAGTTCCCTTTGCCTGCACTTATCGGGTACTCGTTGGCAATTTTTGTCTTTTATTCCCAATTTGTGCGCTACTGGGAAGTATTTGACTCGTTATTCCCCAAAACCACCGGATACAATGTCTTCGGAACCATTGAGCCGGAGGGGGAGGTAAGGCAGCAGGTGATTGTCAGCGCCCATCATGATGCCGCTTACGTCTTTCAACTTATTGCCCGTGTCCCAAGATATTACGCTAGATTTATCACCGGGGGGATACTATTCTTGGTGCTCGGTTTTCTTGTTTCTCTGGTGGGGATTGTCCTGGCCATTTTTGATATCTCCATTCCCGGGTGGATACCTCTGGTGTTGATTGCGGGCAGCCTTCTTATGCTTCCTTTAGCCTTTTTTACCACGGGTCAGGTGTCTCCCGCTGCGGGGGATAATATGATTGCTGTGGCAATTGCCAGTGAGACGGCGAAGCTTTTTCATGATGCCAAGAAAGTGGGTACAAATCCCTTGCGACATACCCGGCTAATGGTGGCATCTTTTGATGCCGAGGAAGCCGGCCTGCGCGGCGCCCGGGCATTTTGCCAAAAGCACCGTGAAGAACTGCTCCGCGTCAAGACCTATGTCTTGAACATTGATACGCTTTACAAAGTCAAAGACCTCAGTTTTCTGGAGAAGGATTTGAATGCCTCAGTAAAACTCTCCCACGAGATGGCGCAGGATTGTGTCGATATTTCAAAATCGTTAGGCTATCCCGCTAAAATTTCCATCATGCCCTTTGGTGCTGGGAGCACAGATGCGGCTGAATTCGGCAAAATGAGAGTGGAAGCCACCACTCTGGTTGGCATCAGTTTTGATATCAGCCAGTTCCGCGAAGGCCTGGTCTATCATACTCCGAACGACCTATCTAAATATATTGAACCAGCAATGGTCGAAGCCGCCCTCAAAATCGTCCGGGACTGCATAGTCAAAAAGGATAGCGAATTCGGCAGCATCTGACTGTCCACGTGGTTGTCCACCACGAGTCTGATAGGGGAGGCAAAAGGCACAGATTGAAATCCATGCCTTTCAAGTTACATTGGTAGCCCACATTGGAAGGATACTGAACTTCTCTTTGAGAGGAGGCACTTAATTCCAGAATTGCAACAACTCCTTACAGCCTATCAAACATAACAATGCCTTGTAGTTCGAGTCCCCTTAGCCTTTAATCTCGAACTTCATTAGTGCTATACTGCACATGCGCCAGAATTATTGCGATAAGGGAGTGTGGAGATGGCAGAATACGTGCAGAGGGAGCTTTTCCCGCCGCCGGAAAAACTGGTAACGGATGGCAAATTCAATTTCGGCACTTTTAGCAGCCAGTTTAGAAAGGTGAACCCGCTGGAGGCTGACAAGCCGCTGGGCATCTGGGCACCAGTGCCGCTGCTCAGCTTCAGGCTGAAGGAGTGGCAGGCGTTCCAGCTGGGCAACAGCAGGTGGTTCATGCTTGCCGTGCTCTACAATGCCAAGGTCTCAGCGCTGGTGCAATTCATTGCGTATGATAAGGAACATAAGAAGAAGTACTTTTTTGAAAAGGTATTGCCCTCGTGGAAAATCAGGGTGCCTGGTTCGATATGGGATGCAAGGCAGTCTTACCGTGATAAAGATTGCTTCATAGAGCTGATCAGCCATCTTGATAAGGGACGGTTTTACATAAATATACAGGTGCGCGGTTACAAAGAACTGCCGGATATCGAGGCACATTTCGAGGCATTTCACGATAACGGACTGGTCGAACCGATAGTGGTTTCCATTCCATTCGGTGAGAACAGGGGGATGTACTCTCACAAGTGCCTTATGCCCATGCAGGGCAGCCTCTCCATAGGGGA
Source organism: Chloroflexota bacterium (assembly GCA_016865855.1). Classification (GTDB taxonomy): domain Bacteria; phylum Chloroflexota; class Dehalococcoidia; order GIF9; family UBA5629; genus 9FT-COMBO-48-23. The sequence continues at coordinate 14,041 of VGNX01000037.1, forward strand.
TGAAAAGACCGAGTTTTTACGCCAGGAGAGTTTCGCTATTATCGATGACCACAAGGGATTTTACCCTTACGTAATGAAGTATGACTGGGTAACTGCTGCGGGCTTTAATGACAGGGGTCAATTGGTCGGGTTCAACCTGACCGATAACCAGTCCCTGGACCCGGAGAAGTACAACGAGAACTGCCTGTGGCTTGACGGTAAGCTTAATCTCCTGCCACCGGTGAAATTTGAAAGGCCGGACGGCGTCGAGGGCAACTGGTTGATACGTGACCGGTACGGCATGGTGGATTTAGTCTTCAAGCCTGAGACTATGGGTACAATCAATATGAATTATCTAATATTAAAAGTGAAATATTGGGGGCCTTTTGGCTACTGCAACGGGTTTATTAAGAACCGGTCGGGGAACGAGGCGACAATAAATCAGTATTTCGGTATGGGTGAGGATAAATATGTCCGGGGATAATATATGATAGTGATGGAAAAAACCAGCTATTTATTTCGTTTTCATTTTTCGGATTAAAGGGGGGAGAATATGGGAACCATTATCGAAAAGAAGACCGGCACCGGCACCGAACAAAAGAAGATACAAGGGCTCCCTTTCGGGATAAAGCTGAGCTACGGCCTCGGCGACATCTCCAATAACATTTTCATCGTCACGACGGGGATGTATCTTCTGTTCTTTATGACGAATGTCGTCGGTGTGGCTCCCGCGCTGGCGGGGCTCATGCTCCTGTTTCCGAAGCTCTGGGATGTTGTCTCCGACCCGATCATGGGGGCTATCTCGGACGTTACTCACTCCCGATTCGGCAGGAGGCGTCTCTACCTCCTCTACGGCGCGATCCCCTTCGGCGTCGCCTTTTTCGTCCTCTTCATCGCCCCCGGCTACCAGACCGAGTTCGCCAATGCGCTCCAAGTATCGCTCCTCTTCGCTCTGGGCTGCACCGCCTTTACGGTCGTCAACGTTCCGTATGCGAGCATGGTGCCGGAGATGTCCGACGATTATAAGGAGCGGATTTCGATCACGTCGTTTCGCATGTTCTTTGCCTCCTTCGGCGCCCTGCTAGCGGGGGCGCTGGCCATGCCCCTCGTGGACGCCGGTGGGGGCGGCGCCGCCGGTTTTCGATTGATGGGTATCATCTTCGGCGTGGGCATCGTTATCTTCTGCCTCGTCTGCTTTTTCGGCACGAAAAAGGCGCCAAGCCTGCCACCGCAAAAAGAGATGCCGCCTATGAAAGAGCAGATCAGGATCGCGGCCAGGAATTTTCCTTTTGTCACGTTGATGACCAGCTATTTCTTCCAGGCGCTGGCCATCGGCGTCATGATGGCGGGATTCATCTACTATGTAAAATACGCGATGGACCTGCCCGAGACCGCGATGAACGTCGCCTTTCCGATCTTCCTGGTCACCGGCATCCTGTTTATCCCGGTATGGCTCGCGGTGGGAAAGAGACTCGGCAAGATAAAGTCGTACTATATCGGGCTCGTCCTTTTTACCGTTATGATGGGGTCCCTCTTCTTCACGAGCCCTTCCCTGCTGTGGCTCTTCTATGTCCAGGTGTTCTTGGCGGGGATCGGTTTTTCCAGTTTTCAGCTCTTTCCCTTTTCGATGCTCCCCGACACGATCGAATATGACCAGATGCAGTCCGGCCTGCGGCGCGAGGGGGTCTTTTCCGGCATGTGGTCGGCGGGCCAAAAGATCGCCTACTCCGTGGGACCGGCGATCGTGGGCTTTGCCCTCGCCCTTTCGGGGTTCGTGAAAGAGGGCCCCCAACCCGAGAGTCTGAATATCGGGGTTCGCGTGATTTTTTGCCTCTTTCCCGCGGTCATGGTCCTGTTGAGTTTCCTGCCGTTCAGCAAGTACAAGATCACCGAAGAGGAATTCGAACGGGTAAAGGCGAAGATCTCCGGGGCGGACAAGTAGCCGGCACGGCCCGGACGCAGCCGTGGCGGATGCTGGTGCCGGCGTGCTCCGCGGCGTTCCAGAGGAAGAGGAAATAGCAGGCCTGCAGGTCGTATACATGTGCCCTTTTTGCCAAGCGCCAACCGGTATCGAGGTAGTCGGCGACCTGCTCGCGGGTGAAGCTGAGCGGGTCGGGCTCGTCGAAGATGACGACGGCGTGCAGAGCTTCATATTTGGCCACGTTGCCGGCGGTGATGCAGTTAAAAGGCAATAAGTTACTATCGGAGCAAAGGCAAAGTCAACGGTGAGCAAATATTCTACAACACAAAGGAAATCGATGCACAACTGACCGACATCTTTAGAGACATCACCATTAGCGAGGAGGCGGCAAAGGAGTTAGAAAGAGAATTATCAGTATGGTTTGACCAGGAGGGCAACAGCGATGCTAAGCTGAAGCAAGCTGAGAGCAGACTGGTAAAGCTACGAAAGATGGAAAAATAGAAAGTACAGACTTAAGTCTGTGCTTTTTAAATTCCGTTGGTAGCCCAAGTTGTTCAATATCCAGAACTTTTAGAGCAGCCTTCACTTTTGCCTGAATCCAACTTTTGGGTTGCCTGACGCAATTGCATCATTTCACAAGTCTTGAGTGTGCACCTAGCAATAAAACACGGAAAATAACAACAATTAGCAATATAAATAGACAAAAATCAATAAAGGGTCTATAATATATTTGCAGGAGTTGTATAATGGAAGTACTAAAAGAGATTATGACCCCGGAGCAGGTGGCTGATTATCTCCAGCTCAACAAAGATACAGTCTATCGCTATATTAGGGAGGGCAAGCTTGCAGCCTCCAAGCTGGGACGAAATTATCGTATCTTGAGGGAAAGTGTTGACCTATTTCTGCTGGCAACCAGCACCAGTCAGATAGCCAGAGAGGCTCTGTTTAACCGCCTGGAAGGTGTGGCTGAGAGAAACAAAGGAATTCCTTTCGAGGAGGTGGAGAGAGACGTGGCTGAAGCTATTACCGAAGTCCGCAGCAGGAATAGCTGATGCTCGGGGTGGTGGTAGACACAAATCTGCTGGTCTCCGGTTTCATATCTCCTTTTAGTTATCCTAGAGAGATTGAAAGGCGCTGGCGAAAAGGGGAATTTGTCTTAGTTACCTCTTTCGGTATTATCGAAGAAGTTAATCGTGTTCTACATTTGCCTCGCATCCAGCAAAAGTATCATCTCACCGAATCTGACATACAAGCCTTTGTTCTTACTTTAACTCACCAGACAGATTGCGTCGCCGGGAAAGTAGTTCTTAAAGGTGTAGCTCCCGACCCTGGCGACGATAAGGTAATCTCCTGCGCTGTCGAGGCTCAGGCAGATTTCATCGTCACCGGTGATAAAAGGTTGCAGCAACTTGGAGAATACCAGGGGATTAGGATTATCAACGCAGAATCATTTATCAGGGTTCTGAAAGAAGAATAGAATGTCTTCAGGTTCGAGTCACTTATCTTCGCGTGACCGCTCCATCAGGTCACCTGAGGGCAGGTGACACCTAAATGAAAACACCCCGAAAAGCGCAGTCACCTGTGGAAAAAGATAATGGAAATAGAAACGGATGGCTGATATTGATTATAGATTTATGTATAACTCACTCGTCTCCGAGCGACCGCTTTATTGGGTCGCCCGTGGGCGGGCGGCTTTCACGAAATGCACCAGTGGGTGGTCGCGGGTCAAAGCCCAAATAGCGGGTAGCAAATTCCAATTGGGCTAGGCCTATTTGCTCCAGGCAACTAACAGCACAGCCCTTATCTACTATCGGGCCCTCACCGTATAGATACCTCGTAGCGTCATTGATCACTACATGTTGGGCAAATGAAATCTCCCACTCCGAGAAATCATTGCGGTATCTTTTGCCTTGCGGTTCAGGTTTTTCCTTATCCTTTTGATCTGGTCTGCGCTCAATCTTTAACAGGACTTTGGGGGACAAGGGCACGAAATAGGTAAAAGAGGCGAAAGCAGCACCTTCCCACCAAGGGCGAACCGGTCTCAGGTATCCTGCTACCGGGTTATCTGAGGTGTAGAGTCTCATAGAATCTGGTGCGAAGCCTATACGCCATGGGGCAGCCCGAATAAGATTAGCGAACCCCTGAACTTCACCCAGTATGAAATTTGCAATAGTAGCTGGTTGCTGTGGCTCTGGCTCATTGAACCACCAGTGATCAGGTTTATCTTTCATCCTTTCCCAGATAGCGTCAGCTTCCTTTCTATTATGCTGATGATATACTTGCTCTCTAGCCATCTCTTTGATTTTTTTGAGTATAGATGTGAACATCTTATCATTGTAGTCTCGGAATGCAGGGGTGCGAAAACGAAGTGCAACTAAGAATCGCGCGATGGAGAATTCCTCATCGACAGAGAGAGACAGAATATTATCTGGGTTGCTGAGCAGTTTATTTATTACTGGTGCGGCATCTTCTTCAAGTTGAGCAAGCCAGCTTTCAGTAGAGAGGTGAATATCCTTAATGTCTATGTCATAGAAATGTTTTGCTACTGCTATTTTTGCGATGGAGGTTCTATACTCCTTACCTTCATTAAGGTCAAAAACACGAACCTTATTTGCTGAAGCGAATGCACGCAAAAACAATCGAGGCACATAATGTTGTCTTTTTACTTGCGTCGGACTTAAGTTTGGCTCATTCCAGAACTTGTCCTCGTATGGTTCTCTAAAATCTTGCATATTATCATTCTACCATACAGACTACGGATACTTATTGCTAAATCAACTACTTTTCAACTGAACCAAAATGTTCTTTTGTAACCAGTTACAATCCTAAAAGAAAAAACCCCCCGGTATAGAAACCGAGGGCCTACGTCTTCATTGGTAGCGGGGGTTGGATTTGAACCAACGACCTTCGGGTTATGAGCCCGACGAGCTACCACTGCTCCACCCCGCGTCGTATACCCACAAAAATCTACGATTTTTGCGGGAACCCGTTCGGCTAATTACACCCGAAAAACTTTGTCTTTCTAGGCCCCTCGCTAAATCACAGATTGAGTGGGGTTGTGAAAGGTTTTGTGCTCAGCCTGATGTAGGTCAAAGACCTCGACCATTAGTACGGCTCAGCTCAACAGGTTACCCTGCTTACACATGCCGCCTATCAAGCAAGTTATCTACTTGCGGTCTTACCCGGTTAAACCGGTGGGAGATCTCATCTTGGGGTGGGCTTCGCACTTAGATGCTTTCAGCGCTTATCCCATCCAGACATGGCTACCCAGCAATGCCCTTGGCAGGACAACTGGCACACTAGAGGTCTGTCCCTCCCAATCCTCTCGTACTAGGGAGAGCTCCCCTCAAATCTCCAACGCCCACAACGGATAGAGACCGACCTGTCTCACGACGGTCTGAACCCAGCTCGCGTGCCGCTTTAATGGGCGAACAGCCCAACCCTTGGGACCTGCTTCAGCCCCAGGATGCGACGAGCCGACATCG
>VGNX01000038.1 GCA_016865855.1 Chloroflexota bacterium
ATACATATCCTAGCTCTGGTCTTATATCTTTTGTCTTGGCTATGGCCTCCTTAGTAAACCTAGTTACCCAACTATAGACTGTAGAACCTGAAGGATAAACACCATAAGCTTGTTTAAGATTTCTGCGTATAGCATTAAGTGACAAGCCATCGTAGTATAGACTCAAGGCTAGGGCTATCTGTTCTACTGGTGTTTGCATATAAGGCAAGGCGGTGTTCGGCACGAACTTCCGTTTGCAATCGTTGCAATAGTAACGCTGTATGCCACTGAAAGTGCCGAACTTCTTGACGTTTGTCGAGTTGCAGTATTTACAATTCATCTTATTTAATCAAACACCCAAATAATGCGGCTAATCCAGCACCGATTAGCAATCCTAGAATGCCAATACCAGCTAACATAAGTTGGACTGCTAATTCGCCTGATTTAATCACATCAAATTTAATCATGGGCAACCAGTTCGTAATGGCTTGTCCGCCGTGGCTGAATTGCATTATCAAGGTATATTCACCGGATGAGACAAACTCACATGGTATTCTAGGCTTGTCTACCATTATTTTATTTTCTTTGTCGGTTTTATGTATGCCTAAAAATTCCTTGTAAAGACCCCCTCTTAATATTCCTTCCCCAAAAGTTATACGATGCGACTCGTTTTTATCAATTAGGAATAATTCCCATTTATAGTTTAACGCTGTAAATTCTTTATCTGATATGTTTTCGGCTTGTACGAGAAAGTCTATTGCCTGACTACTAAAATAGGGTATAAAGTAGCCCGTTGACCATGTCGCCATTTCTGCCTCAGAATACGTTGTATGTCCTTTTAACCATTTCCTAAAACCGATAGGACTTATTGACACCTTATAACCGTTTACATTGTGAGTTTTGCAAGATAGCATCTTTTTCCCTCCCCATGATACAATTCTATCATAGGTATGGGAGAGCAACCACTTTCGAGCAGAACCCCTTCAGGTCTGTCCCTACTTCAAATTGAAAGACGGGAAGCACGAAGGGGCGAAGCCCCTTCGTGAAACTATTCTTCCTCCTCTCCTTGGAAAGGAGAGGGGGATTAAGGGGGTGAGGTTGATAAACACATGTATAGACATGGGTCGCCTAACTAGCCTATAATTAGAAGTCCATCAAAGTATTAACAGCCATGGCTGACCTGCGTACTGGAGCTAAATTCGACCTATCTGTCCCTGAACTGGAAAAGATGGCTAGGCAATTACGTCGCCATGTCATCACCATGACAGCCACGGCTGGCAGCGGACATCCCGGCGGTTCTCTTTCTGCCGCTGACATCGTCACCGCCCTATACTTCAGGGTCATGCGCCACGACCCCGAAAATCCACGCTGGCCTGACCGCGACCGATTTATCTTGAGCAAGGGGCATGTCGCCCCTATTCTTTACGCTGCCCTGGCTGAATGCGGTTACTTCCCTGTTGAGGAGCTTTCCACTCTGAGGAAATTGGGCAGCCGCCTTCAGGGACACACCGATAGGACGCTTACCCCCGGAGTAGAGATGTCAGCTGGCTCCCTGGGGCAGGGCTTGTCTTTCGGCATTGGCGTTGCCCTGGCTGGCAGGCTCGATAAGCGAGACTATCACGTGTATGTCCTTCTCGGTGATGGGGAATGTGAGGAAGGACAGGTCTGGGAGGCGGCTATGTCTGCACCTCACTTCATGGTAGATAATCTCACGGCAATTGTTGACTACAATGGGCTGCAGCTTGACGGCCGGTGCTGTGAAATCATGGAACTCCAGCCGCTGGCCGATAAATGGCGTGCCTTTAACTGGCATGTCATCGAGATAGACGGGCATGACATGAACCAGGTCTTGCAGGCTTTGAAAGAAGCCAGGGAGATAAAGGGAAAGCCGACGGTAATCATTGCCCACACGGTTAAGGGCAAGGGCGTCAGCTTTATGGAGAACAATGTGGACTTTCACGGCAAAGCTCCTACCACACAGGAAGCTGAGATAGCCTTGAAGGAGCTGGCATGACGGCTTATGCAGAGTTATCCACCCGGGAAGCTTATGGCAAGGTCCTGGTGGAACTGGGCAAGGAACACAAGGATATTGTAGTTCTAGATGCTGACCTGTCCCGGTCAACGATGACTAAATACTTCGCCCAGGAATTCCCCGAGCGGTTCATCCAGTGTGGTTTACAGGAGCAGAACATGATGAGCATTGCTGCCGGGCTGGCAGCCTCGGGAAAGATTCCTTTTGTCAGCACCTTCGCCGTATTTGCTGCCTGCCGCTGCTTTGACCAGGTTAGAGTGAGCATCGCCCAGCCGAAGCTAAATGTGAAGGTTGTAGCTACCCACGGCGGCATCACCGTTGGTGAAGACGGCGCTTCTCATCATGCTATTGAAGACCTGGCGCTCTACTGCTCCCTGCCCGGTTTTACCGTCGTCGTGCCGGCTGATGCTATCGAGACCGTTGAGGTTGTAAAAGCCGCCGTAACTACCGAAGGCCCGTTTTATATCAGGCTGGGCCGTCCCAAATTCCCGGCGATTTACACCGAAGGCTACCGCTTCAACTTGGGCAAGGCGGTAACATTAAGGGATGGTAAAGATGTTACTGTTATCGCCTGCGGCATAATGGTGTCCAAGGCTCTGGAAGCCGCAAATAGCCTGGCGTCACAGGGCATAGACTGCCGGGTGTTCAACATGCCCACCTTAAAGCCGCTGGACGAAGTGGCTATCATCGAAGCAGCTTCTCAGACGGGTACTATTGTGGTTGCCGAGGAGCATCTCCTTCACGGTGGTCTGGGCAGCCGTGTAGCTCAGGTGGTAGTCAGAGAAAAGCCGGTGCCGATGAGCTTCATCGGCATCAAAGACGTCTATGCCAAATCCGGCAAGCCCGATGAGCTCCTCCAGAAGTATGGCCTGACCGCCAAGGACATAGAGCAGGCAGTGAAGGCAGTTGTGGCGAAGAAGCCAGAGGGATAACTGGGCTGGGGGGTTAGAAGTAACGACTGGCTTGAAATGCACTCCTCATACCTTTGAGGGACATTTGCAACTATCTTAGCTAAGCGTGGTGTTGATTCAATTCGTATTATGAGACTCGGAAGATGGGAATCTATTCAGATGGTGGAAAGATATACCAGGTCAGTTAAGTTTGAGGATACCTTAAAGCTGTACTCGTCTATTGTAAGCTAATATTGATTTGGTGATTCGCCCAACAGTGTGTGAATGTGCTTACGGGGTTGCTGGAGTCATCGCTTCAACTTTCAGTGCCAAGCCATGTAGGAATTCAAATTTCTCCGCTTCGCTCATGCCTTCCAGTGGAATGCCATAGTATTCAAGTTGAACATAAAATCGACCTTTTATAAACTGAATTTCACAATGACCATCGCCCCGTTTACTGAAAAACCCTCTGTCTCCTAAACCAAGTTCCTTGCGGGCGGAAAAATGGGGCTCTTCTTGTTCAAGAAGATAAGCTGCTGCTTGTTTTTCTTCGCACAGCCAGACACTATTTGCTATCGATATTTCCTCCTCTGGTGTAGCGTACTTCTTATTTCTGAATACCACCCTCACCCCATCAGTTTTATATTGTCCCGTCATTTTCTCTTGAAAAGCAGCTTGATGCCAGCCTGACGGCAAATCAGTTAACTTTAAAGGAATACTTTTTAAGGATAGCTCTTCTTTATCACCTTCCTGTGGTGATGTTCCTGATGGAGGTGGAGTAGTAGAGAGTGTTCCTTGCGAAAGTCTGTCAAAGACAAAGACACCTCCTGCAACCAAGAGTACGATAGCCATTAACGCAACAAAACCAATAAGCAATGGATTTGTCTTTCTCGGTTCAGGTATTTGTTGCCCGTACCTATAATATCCCTGTCGCTGCTGTTCTTGATAGACAGGCGGAGGCTGCGTCTGCTGTTGCGCTGGCCAATTCAGTTGCGTTCCACAATTACCGCAGAACCTGGCCCCAAAAGCGACCGGGGCACCGCACCGAGGACACTGATACCACTGCTGCATCTCATCTCCTGCTTACTTCAGCCGCAACTGTATGCCTATCTAAATTATACCACTGCTCAAACCAAAACAGAACACCGAAAAACAAGGCATACCCTCAGACGAGGCTAAGTATTGGAAGGCAGATATGCTTCCAGATTTTTGTAGGTGTAAAAAGCCTTTATATTGAGATAGTTTGAAGCTTTATCGTAGACTTGAGGCTATGATGGACTCAAAGCTCTAATCGGCTAGTTAACAGACATAAGCCCAAAAACCGAGGCAGCACATATTATAGCCTCATTTCTTATTGTTCGACACATAGTCTGTTGGTTATATAAATATGCCGAATAAAAACGAAATTATGCTTCTCACAACCACAATAAAAAATAACCAAATAAGAGTACTGACAAACCATGCCCAAATAGGAGTCAAGAACATCCTGAAACCAGAATACAAAGGGAATCCAAAAAAGATAATCGAAAGCAGGAAAAATGCTATATTGACAAGTATCATCCAACCACCCTCTGGGACGAAAGCAGCTAAAACAGCCCAAATGGTTACTATGAGTAATCCAAAGATTAGTATGTTCCTAAAACTTTGACTCATGAAGGAACGTATAAAATTGTCATCCATTTGCTGGTTGGCTTTCCACTCTAAGGCTGCACCGCAATTCCCACAAAACCTAGCCTCTGGCGTGATTGGTGATCCACAACTGGGGCAATAAAGACCCTGCCTCATCACTATCTCCTATCTGCCTTGATATGACATGGTTTTAATGACCTCTTTTGAAGCCTCACATTGCTTTGGTTACTTGTCGGCGGTTTACATACTTTGCACGGTCTATAGCCATGTGACTGGCCATCTGATGCTGAGCTGAACTATATCGTGTTCTCAGGATATATTTGTTTCACGTATCGGCAAGACGGGTAACAACTGGTTTCTACGCGGCTTTATCTTTTCCAATTCCTGCCACAATTCGTCACCAATATATCTTGACAGTCTCAACGATGCCTAGTGGCTCAAACAAGCCGAGCTCGTCTAGCGTCCGCTCCTTCTTAATTAGCTCTGCCTCCCAAGCTTTGAATTTTGAGTACTCAGGCTCGGCCAAAGTGGTTCTACCACCTAACGCTCGGTTAAAGGCATCGGCCTCATTCCTAAAATCATCCACCATTTTCTGGCAGTTCTGAGCATATTCAACGTAGAAGCCATAGTCTAGCGACTCGGCTTTATCAATGTTTATCGTTCCGTATTGCTTACCTTTCTCGATATACGCTACTTTGTCCCATTCCCCAGGGTTAGGTTTATCGAGTAGCGGTACTTTCTTACCCTCTATCGTGGTGAGGCTAGTAAATTTCAGCTTTTCTCCTGTGCAGTCAATATATACCAAACCTCTATCTGTAGTTTTGAAGGCATTTAGAGCGTGCCCAATTTCCTCACCTACGAAGTTAACACCTACAAAAGCAGCCTTGATACCAGCTCGTTCGGCATTGTTATGTAGTTGCTCAGCAAAGTCTACACAATGCATTAGGAAGTAAGGTTTCTCACTGGTATCATCCTGACGGATGAAGGTCTTTAATTCAGCAAAGCTAACAGCCTTGGCGTCTGAGTTGTTGCTGAGATGAACCTGCCTCTCTGTTAATGCTGTTTTAATTTTAACTGGAGGATGCCTATTTTCGTATTGCTGGATGTATTCTGGCTGCCTTTCAGTAACAGGGGGTGGCTGTATTGGTGCTGGTCCCCGAAGAGCAAAGATTGCTCCTCCTATGAGAAAAACGATACCTATTAAGCCAAGGCAACTGATAAGCGATGAACTTGCCTTTTTAGGCTCTTTTCTTGGTTGCCTATAACTGTAATTCCATTGCTGCTGGGACTGTTGGTAGACAGGCGGGGGTTGCGTCTGCTGTTGCGTTGGCCAATTCAGTTGCGTTCCACAATTCGTACAGAATCTACAGCCAAAAGCAACCGGGGCACCGCACCTAGGACACTGATACCACTGCTGCATCTTACCGTCTCCTGCTTATTTCAGTCGCAACTGAGTGTCTAGTCCAATTATACACTTACCAAGACTGAAAGAGAATACATCTAGCGCCCACTTGAGAGAAGAATAACTGTGCTTAACGGTAAAGACTAGCAGTTGGTTTCCTACTTGTGAATGTTGAGCAGTTTTGGGTGGGATGGTGGGTAGGGATGGATGTGCCGAGGGAGGGACTCGACCCCACACCTACTTGAGGGCAGATCAGCGTTTGCGGCAGACTGCCGCAAACTATATGGCTCAGCCACCGCCGAAACCTACCTTGACCTCCTCTCCGCTGACCAGTATAGGCACTATACCCTTGCCGTTGGACAGGCGCATGACCTCTTCGACGGCCTTGGGATTGCTTTCAGTGCTGATTTCATCATAGGGTACGCCGCGCTCCTCGAGGTCCTGCCTGGCGGCAGCGCAGTAGGGGCAGCCCGGCTTGGTGTAGATAACTACCTTCTGTGGCACTGTGACAACCTTCCGCCTCTCATCCAGCTCATAGAGCTTCTCGATGACGAACTGTACATAGTTGTCGCATCTCTCTTTCCAGATTCCAGACTCCAGGAACTGCTGATATCCACCAGGCTTGGAGAAGTCTGTCCCAACCAGGTCAAGGCAGGTGATAGTGCCGAACCTCTCGGTAAAACTCCTGACGAGTTCGTTGGCATCTTGACGAGCATCGAGCCGTGCCTGCTTGACTTTCTGCTTGTCTTCCGATGAGCAGCGATGGTGCAGTCCCAGACACACCGCCCCAGAAGATACAGCGCCGCAGGGCGCTTGCTGCTGTCCACCTATGCCACCGGTGAAAGCAATGCCTGACCACAGCAGGTCTTCATTGCCCAGTTCGTAGGCTTCCCACATAACTTGCAGGACTGCGGGGCCTCAGTGATAGCCGCGGTGCATCAATTGCAGAGCGCGTTCCTTAGCCTCTTGTAACGACATTTTAAGTGCCATTGTTCCATCCTCCTTCAGCGTTCTGGGTGAGATTATGCAATAGTGGCTATGTTAATACCCATGCCCGCTTGTGTCAAGGCTTCGACAGTGTATCATCTATTCAGGCTTTTCTTGGAGAAGAGAGCCGTCTTAAACGCACGTAGCCACGAGGCTTTAGCCTCGTGGGCACGACCCTAAAGGGTCGTGGCTACATGTGTGGTAATAAAGGCGATCTTAAAAGGTCTCCGCTACATGTGGGATAAATCTCGATTGAGTCAAGGCATCTAATAAGCCAGCGAAGATTAATGGTTGCAACGCAGTGTCAACAGGGGTATTCCATGAACCGGTCATGAGGGGAGGGTTAATGGAGATGGAGTGCCGAGGGAGGGACTCGAACCCACACCTCCTTGTGGAGAGCGGATTTTAAGTCCGCCGCGTCTGCCATTCCGCCACCTCGGCAAGAAGTGAGCAAAAAGTGGAGGCGGCGAGCGGAGTTGAACCGCTGAATAGGGGTTTTGCAGACCCCCGCCTTAACCACTTGGCTACGCCGCCCTAAACTTCGGTGGAGCGGAAGACGAGATTCGAACTCGCGACCTCCTCCTTGGCAAGGAGGCGTTCTACCGCTGAACTACTTCCGCACGTCGTTACTATAGCAAATGTATTATATTATTATATGAGAATGCTTATCAACAATATGTTTCTCATGTAGCGGCGAGGCTTTAGCCTCGCCGCTACATTTAGTAAACACTCTAATTATATCAAAAATGGTGCCGAGGAGGAGATTTGAACTCCTACGGGCTTACGCCCACCACCCCCTCAAGATGGCGTGTCTACCTATTCCACCACCTCGGCGCTCATCTCCCACAAAACCTCCGATTTTGTGGGGACACAATTTTGGCAGGGGCGGCAGGATTCGAACCCGCGACCTGCGGTTTTGGAGACCGCTGCTCTTCCATCTGAGCTACACCCCTATATTACTAGATTCGAAGTACCCCTGGGGCGATTCGAACGCCCGACACGCGGTTTAGGAAACCGCTGCTCTATCCATCTGAGCTACAGGGGCAGCAAGCTAGACTTAGAGCCGTGACTTCTTGATTAAGTACCCCTCAAGGGCAAGAAGCTAAATTTAGCGCCGTGACTTCTTGATTAAGTATCCCTCTGGGGTAGTGTAGGTTTCCAGCCGCATTCCCGGTGCCGGCTCTATCTCTTCCTCTACTTCTTCTGCCTCTTTCTCTCCCCGTTCAGGCTTTTCTTCGACCACAGCCCTTTTTAGAGCCGCAGCCCTAGTTTCTGGGCTGGTAGCTAAGGCTCTCTTTGACCTTTGCCTAAGCTCACCTAAAGCATTATCTAAGTCCTTGAGAATCTCGGTAATCCGGCTCTCAACCAGAGCGCCGGCTTCCTCTGTTGCCAGATTCTCAATCTGAGTAACATAGTCCTGGAGTTTCCAGCTATGTTCCTCCAACTCTTTAATCTGCTCAGCCAATTTCTTAGCCATAGACTGTATCTCCGGGATCTCCGAGTCGAGGAGATTCTTGATAATATTCTGGACTACAGCTCTCCGAGGCTTTTTTGCCATCTTCGTAACCTTCCTCCATATTTTAGCGGAGCCGAGCTGGCCTACAGCTACAGCTTCTCGTTAGTTTCTAGTGCCTCTACTGCCCCGCCTGTCAACTAATTATAGCAACGGTGTATTGTCAATGCAACCATTCCATTTATTTGAAGAGGCGGACAGACCTGGAGGTCTATTCCTGCTGATTAGGTTGAACTCGGTGAAGATAAGGGCCAGATTCTTTGCTTCGAGGTCCTTCGCTGCGCTCAGGATGACATAGAAGAGGGGCTCAGGATGACATGGAAGAGGGACTCAGGATGACATGGAAGAGGGACTCAGGATGACATTTGGGCATTGGCTAAACACTCTCAGCTCGATTTCTTGACTTTTGCTCTTGCTTTTTTTATACTAACTGCTCGTAGTTTGTTTGGGTTGGGGTTGCCCGAAGGGTTTATTTAATTGCCCGAGTAGCGCAATGGCAGCGCAACCGACTTGTAATCGGTAGGTTAGTGGGTTCGACTCCCCTCTCGGGCTTTGACTTTAGGTCCGGGCTGGGAGGGGTGCCGGAGTGGACAATCGGAGCAGACTGTAAATCTGCCGCCTTTAGGCTACGTAGGTTCGAATCCTACCCCCTCCACCATCTCGGAAATTTTGCGACTTTAATAAAATAGTGTATAATTTAAGGCTATACTGTATAATATATGGAAATTTGCCCACATAGCTCAGCAGGTAGAGCACGTTCTTGGTAAGAACGGGGTCACCAGTTCGAATCTGGTTGTGGGCTGTGTAAAGAAGGAGGTTCTTTAAAATGGCAAAGAAGGTCTTTCAACGTACGAAGCCACACCTCAATGTGGGGACGATAGGTCACGTTGACCACGGTAAGACGACCTTGACTTCGGCAATTACTCTATGCCTGTCTAAGGCGGGGGAAACTCAATTTCGGTCTTTCGATTCGATAGACAATGCCCCTGAAGAGAAGGCGCGTGGTTTGACAATTGCCATTGCGCATATCGAGTATGAGACTGCAAAGAGGCACTATGCTCACGTAGATTGTCCGGGACATGCCGACTACATCAAGAACATGATAACCGGTGCGGCCCAAATGGATGGGGCAGTTCTGGTAGTCAGCGCTCCGGATGGTCCAATGCCTCAGACCAGGGAACACATCCTTTTGGCTCGCCAGGTGGAAGTACCCAGCATACTGGTGGCATTGAACAAGATAGATATGATGGAAGATCCGGAACTGCTGGAGCTTGTCGAACTTGAAGTCAGAGATCTGCTGTCCAAATATAAGTTCCCAGGAGATAAGACTCCTGTTATTCGGGTAAGTGCCCTTAAGGCGCTGGAATGTGGCTGTGGTAAGCGAGACTGCGAGTGGTGTGGCAAAATCCTGCAGTTGACGGATGCTATTGATGAATGGGTACCGCTTCCGGTCAGGGCTAAGGATAAGCCATTCTTGATGCCAGTAGAGGACGTATTCGGCATCAAGGGACGTGGCACTGTAGTCACCGGCAGGGTGGAGCGAGGCGTGGTTAAGACAGGTGATGAGATTGAAATTATAGGCATAAAAGAGACACGTAAGACTGTGGTGACTGGAGTGGAAATGTTCCACAAGACTCTAGAGACAGGAGAACCTGGAGATGCTATTGGCTGCTTGCTCAGGGGCATAGAGCGTGAGGATGTAGAAAGAGGGCAGGTTCTGGCAGCGCCGGGCTCGGTCACACCTCATACCCACTTCGAGGCTGAGGTCTACGTGCTAACCAAAGAAGAAGGCGGTCGGCATACCCCGTTCTTTAACGGTTATAAACCTCAGTTCTATATTAGGACGCTGGACATTACCGGAAGTGCAGAGTTGCCCAAAGGGGTGGAAATGGTCATGCCCGGCGATAACATAAAGATGACCATAAAGCTTATTTACCCCGTAGCCTTGGAAACGGGGCTGCGTTTTGCTATCAGAGAGGGAGGTAAGACGGTCGGAGCTGGGGTTATTGGTAAAATCATCGAATAAACATGGCTAAGAAAGGTGAGTTGCGTGGTATTATTCATCTGGCGTGTACCCAGTGCCAGGAGCGAACATATACCACTGATAAGAATAAAAATAACGACTCTCAGCGATTGGAACTGAGAAAATATTGCCCTCGCTGCCGTACCCATACGCTCCATCGGGAGACTAAGTAATCTTTGACCAAGAAGAGTCAGCCTCAGATTATCGCCAAGAAAAGGTCTCGTTTTGCCTTCATTGGTGACATCATAGGTGAGTTGAAAAAGGTAACCTGGCCGTCAAGGCGGGATACCGTGCGTCTGACAATCATGGTCATCATTGTATGTGTTGCGGTAGGGCTCTTTTTGGGGGCGCTTGATTATGGCTTTTCCGAATTGGTGGCTAAACTGCTTTTAGGTAGGGGTTAGACTTGTGAAGAACGGCGACAAGCAGTGGTATATTGTGCATACTTACTCCGGTTATGAAGACCGGGTGAGGAGAGCTCTGGAGCAGCGGATTAAGTTTATGGATGCTGAGGATAAGATATTCCGAATAGTAATACCCACTGAAGAGGAAATTGAGATCAGGGGTGGGCAGCGACGAACGGTGACCAAGAAGGTCTTTCCTGGGTATGTTTTGGTGCAGATGCAGATGGATGATGACAGTTGGAACGTGGTGCGCAATACGCCTGGTATAACTGGCTTTGTCGGCAGCGGCAACAAGCCGACAGCATTAGCTGAAGAGGAAGTAAGCGCTATTCTGAAGCAGATGACAGAAGGTGCACCTCAGGTTAAGGTTGGCTTTAGAAAAGGTGAAAGCGTTCGAGTGGTGGATGGTCCTTTTACTGACTTCGTTGGCGTGGTTGATGAGATAAACGTGGCAAAGGGGAAGGTGAAAGTGATGCTGACGCTTTTCGGACGAGAGACGTCTGTGGAACTTGACTTTTTGCAGGTACAGAGGTTGTAAATGGCGAAAAAGGTTAAAGCTATCATCAAGCTGCAGATTGAAGCGGGTAAAGCTACTCCGGCTCCGCCGGTAGGGCCGGCTCTGGGACAACATGGGGTCAATATTATGGCTTTCTGCAAGGAATATAACGAGCAGACTAGCTCACAGGCAGGTTCCATTGTCCCGGTGGAGATAACTGTGTATGAAGACAGGTCATTCATTTTTATCACTAAAACGCCGCCGGCATCTGACCTGCTAAAACGAGCCTTGAGTATCGAGAAAGGTAGCGGTACTGCGGGCCAGCAAAAGGTGGGCGCGTTGTCTCGCGAAAAGGTCTACGAGATTGCCCGAATTAAAATGAAGGACTTGAATGCGGTAGACCTTGAAGGAGCAGCCCGGATTATCGAAGGCACCGCTCGAAGTATGGGAATTGACGTGGAGTAAACTATGGCAATCCGAGGGAAAAAGTACAAAGAAGCAACCAAGCTTGTTGACAGAGAGAGTGCTTATCAGCCTGGTGAGGCTGTCGAACTGGCTAAAAAAGCCGCCTTTGCTGGCTTTGATGAGACTGTCGAGCTGCACTTGAGGATGGGTGTTGACCCTAGAAGTGCTGACCAGCAGGTGCGAGGTATAGCCCTTCTACCTAATGGCTTAGGTAAGAAGGTTCGGATTCTTGTCTTTGTTCAGGGTGAAGCAGCTAGAGCTGCTGAAGAGGCCGGGGCTGATTATGTTGGTAGTGATGACCTCGTTAAGAAGATTGAGGATGGCTGGCTTGACTTCGATGTGAGCATAGCTACTCCGGACATGATGGGGAAGGTTGGGAAGCTGGGTAAAATACTGGGGCGCAAGGGATTGATGCCCAACCCTAAGTCAGGCACAGTTGTAGCGGCTGAAGATTTGGCTAGAGCTATCACCGAAGCTCGTAAAGGTAGGGTGGAATTCCGGCTGGATAGGACAGCGATTATTCACGTGCCTATCGGTAAGTCCAGCTTTGATGAGGCTAAGCTTTTAGAAAACCTAACGGCGCTGGTGGAAGCTGTAATGAAGGCTAAGCCCAGCGGTGCTAAAGGGCAATATATTAAGAGCGCTTTCCTGACAACTACTATGGGGCCTGGTATCAGGCTAGACCTGAGGCCTTTAATATCGTGACTTTGCTTCTGAGTTCTTTATGAATTGAATATGGGTTTCTATGTGGTGCCCATGACAGCAGGTGCCCAGGGCTTAAAAAGTATGCCTGCAGAGGTGCGTTTTGATGAGTTTTTCGGAACTCGGTTTTAGGTCCTTGTGTCATGGCACAAGGGCTTTTTATTTTTTAGGAGTGTGAATATGTTAAAAGAGAAAAAGGAACAAATGATAGATGAGTTAGCTTCTAGCTTGTCTCGATGCACCATTGCCGTGGCTACGGATTATCGTGGGCTTACAGCTAAAGAGATGGTGCAGTTGAGGCGACGTTTGACCGAGTTAGGCATAGAGTATCGAGTGATAAAAAACACACTCACCCGGTTTGCCGCTGAAAAAGCTGACAAAAAGCAGCTAGAAGCATTGCTGACGGGGCCTGTGGCTATAGCTTTTGGTTATGATGATGTGATTAAGCCAGCTCAGGTTTTGCGAGAGCATATTCGCTCTGCAGGCTCGGTGCTGCAAATCAAAGGTGGCATTCTGGGTGACAGGTTGCTTACCGCCGAGGACGTTGCTAATCTTGCTACTATGCCGCCAAGAGAGGTCCTGATTTCTAAACTAGTGGGGCAGTTGCAAGCCCCGCTGCAAGCTTTACATAATGTCTTAAGTGCACCTTTACGGAGCCTTTTGAATGTAATGCAAGCAAGAATTCAACAAGTTGAAGGAGGATAAAATGTCACAGGAACAAGTTGAGTCCGAACAACCTAAGGTCGAGGGAGAACCAAAAGCGAAGAAACAATCTAAGGCTAAGGAGACTTCATCACCAGGAGCTAAAGCGATGACAAAGGAAGAAATTATAGCTGCAGTGAAGACTATGACGGTGCTGGAGCTAGCCGAATTGGTGAAAGCTGTGGAGGAGGAGTTTGGGGTGACTGCGGCACCAGTGGCAATGGCACCTGGAGCCGTGGGGGCACCAGCAGCGGCAGCCGCAGCAGCCGAGGAGGAAAAGTCGGAGTTCACTGTAATCCTTAAGGAAATCGGCGAGAATAAAATCAATGTGATCAAGGCGGTGCGAGAGGTGACCACTTTGGGGCTCAAAGAGGCTAAAGATTTGGTAGAGAGCGCCCCTAAACCGGTCAAGGAAGGCGTCAACAAGGATGAAGCGGCCTCTGTTAAGAAGAAGTTGGAAGAAGCTGGGGCGAAGGTGGAGATCAAGTAGCTGTTTTTAAATCAGTCTTGGTTTCGAAAGAATTCTTGAAATTCTAGCTGCACTGTAAACAACCAGAGAAACTGAAAAGCTCGCCAGAGGTTATTTAAAGCGTAAGAGGCCTGACCTTTGGCGGGCTTTTCATTGCTTCTAACATGGTGTAAGATTAGTAGCTCGTCGAGGCGGTGCATAGATACAAAAAGAGTAAAGGGAGGGATCAGCATGGCTGAAGCGGAATTCTACGAAGTGGCTGCCAAGGTGATATCTCAAAAAGGTCATTGTGCGCTAGGGCATAAAGTTGGTGACGAGTTTGTTATTGGGGATAAGACTCCGTCTGGCATGTGTCCCTGGGCGTTTTATGCGCTTTTTCCCTTTGTCTCGGTGCTGCAGTTTGGTGGTTCTTTCCCCTGGGAAGACGACCGAGATAAGACCACAGTCGCTTGCCCCGACCCGGCAAACCCGGTCGTTTTCGAATTGAAGCGCTTGCGGAAATAGTTTGTTATCCGCAGTCAGTTCATTTAGCAAGAAGAAAGGTGTGAGCCATGGCGAAATTAGATGAGCTTGCCTTTCTTGATGCCACTGCTCAGGCTGAGATGGTCAGGCGAAGAGAAGTTGCGGCTTTGGAGTTGGTTGAAGCGGCTATTGAGCGGATCGAGCGACTGAATCCTGTCCTTAATGCTGTGGTCACACCTATGTATGAGCAGGCACGTGCTGCGGCTGCTGGCAAGCTCCCTAAGGGGCCCTTCACCGGCGTGCCGTTTCTGCTTAAAGACATGATTGCCTCTTATGCTGGGGTGCGCATGACGCTGGGAACCAGTTTTCTGCATGATTTTGTGCCTAATAGGGATAGTGAGCTGGTGGTGCGGTTGAAACGTGCCGGGTTGATCATTGTCGGTAAAACTAACGCACCGGAGCTAGGTCTCCTGCCAACGACTGAGCCTCGCCAGTTTGGTCCTAGCCGTAACCCTTGGGATACAAACCGAACCACAGGTGGTTCCAGTGGCGGCTCGGCGGTTGCTGTGGCAGCGGGGATGGTTCCGATGGCTCACGCTAATGATGGCGGTGGCTCAATTCGGATTCCAGCCTCATGCTGTGGACTCTTTGGGCTTAAGCCCACGAGGGCGCGAAATCCGCTTGGCCCTGCTTTTGGCGATATAATGAACGGTCTGATAGTCGAGCATGCTGTGACTCGCACAGTCCGAGATAGTGCCGCATTGCTCGATGCCACATCAGGTCCTGATGTGGGTGACCCGTATTGGGCTCCGCCAGCAGAGCGTCCATTTCTAAAGGAAGTCGGTGCTGCTCCGGGGCGACTCTGCATTGCCTTTGCCACCAAAGCGGCTACTGGTGTTCCAGTACATGCCGACTGTGTTAATGCGGTTCATGATGCGGCAGCACTGTGTGCTGAACTAGGGCATGAGGTAGTTGAGGTGGCACCGACGGTCGACGCGGAATTGGTAAACCGCGCCTTTATGACCTTATGGTCAGCGGGATGCACTGCGACTATAGAAGGTGCAGCTTTAACCATAGGGCGGATGCCTACCCAGGATCAGTTTGAGCCTCCTACTTGGGCAATTTATGAGATGGGGCGCAAGCAGACTGCGTCGGCCTACTTGCTAGCCTTGACAATGCTGCAAGCAGTATCCCGTAAAATCGCCCAGTTTTTCGTTGACTATGACATGTGGCTCACACCTACGCTAGCTGAGCCACCGTTGCCTCTCGGCGCGTTTGATTCTCCGCCGGAGGACGCTATGCATGCACAGCGTCGGGCAGCGGCATTTGCACCTTTTACGCCTATTTGCAATGTCACCGGGCAGCCGGCTATGTCGGTGCCGCTTTTCTGGAATGCTGATGGTCTGCCAATAGGGGTTCATTTCGTTGGACGCTTCGGTGATGAGGCAACGCTTTTCCGTCTGGCAGCGCAACTCGAGGCAGCACGGCCATGGGCAAACCGTCATCCACCAGTATCAGCATAAAAGACGGTTGGAATTTCCCAACCTAATACCTATGAAGCTTGACAAACCTTGACGGTTCCGTATACGCTTAAACCTGTGTAGTGGGTCTTCCTGTCCGTCGGGGAAGTGAGGGTGGCGTTTGGCTGTTGATTAATAATTAGGCAGATGGATGAAGAGCGGCGTTATAAAACACTGTATGAAATAGCTCAAAAGCTTAATTCCAGTTTGGCACCTCAAGAGGTGCTGCGCACCATCGTGGCAGCTATCCGTGATGCGGTAGAAGCCAAGGGCTGCTCGCTAATGTTGTTAACTCCAGATCGGCAGCAGTTAATACACACTGTAGACTGTGGGTTGAGTGATTGGTATGTTCGGAAAGGGCCGGTAAGAGTAGACGAAGCTATGGCACAGGCTCTCAATGGCATGCCGGTGTTAATTCTAGATGCAACTACCGACCCCCGGGTTCAGTACCGGGAACAGGCGAAAAGGGAAGGAATAGTATCCATGGTGTCACTGCCAATCATGCGGCGCGGTGAGGTTATTGGCATTGTGCGCATTTATACGTCGAAGCGACGTCTGTTTTCTACCCGAGAAGTAGAGTTTCTTAGGGCACTGGCAAACTTGGGCGCCGTGGCTTTGGAGAGAGCAGAGTTATTGGAAGAGGAAAAGAAGCAGTTTCTTCGCTTTGTCAGTATTGCTGCTCATGACCTGAAGGCGCCGCTTTCTGCTATACAGAGTTTCCTGGGAGTAATCCTTGGTGGTTATGCCGGAAAGTTGAACGAGAAACAAAGGCACATGATGGAAAGAGCCAGCCAGAGGATTAACGAGCTCCTTAGTCTGATAAGCAATCTATTGGATATTCCTCGCATCGAGGTAGGCCAATTAGTTCAGGAAATGACGGAGGTATCGCTAACCCAAGTGATAGATAGCTTTGTTGAGGAAGGTTCCAGCCTGGCGGAACAGAAAGGAATAGGTTTCTCAGTGCATGTGCCACAGAATCTATCTTGTGTATATGGTGCTCCCTCCAGGCTGCAACAAGTCGTAACTAACCTGGTGAATAACGCCATCGACTATACTAATGAAGGTGAAGTGGTGGTAAGAGCTGTGGAGACAGATAGCGAGGTTTTGGTGGAAGTGGTTGATACCGGTTGTGGCATTCCACCGGATGACCTGCCAAGAGTGTTTGAAGATTTTTTCCGAGGCAGCAACGTGGGGCCTAAAGGGACTGGCTTGGGGCTATCTATTTCCAAAAGAATTATTGAGGCTCACGGTGGTAAGATATGGGCTGAGAGTCCCTATACTGAAACCGGCAAAGGCAGCAGATTTTGCTTTACACTCCCTAAAAAAGTAAAGGTAGCTACGTGACTAGTGTCCGTGTGTTCAGCTTGGAAGTGGTTACGTTCTCATATAGGAATATAGATAGTTGGTTTGCTATTTGATATAATTTTTGCGAAACGCAGATAGTTATGACAGGTAAGAAGGTTCTGGTAGTTGATGATGACCCTGATATTCTAGATGCGATAAGCATGATTCTGGAATCTCGGGGCTATCAGCTAATTTTTGCCAGTGACGGTTCGGAGTGCCTGGATAAGCTAAGCTCAGAGAAACCGGACTTAATGATACTTGACCTTTTGATGCCTAAGATGGATGGTTTTGCCGTCTATAAAGAGCTTCAGTCTCCCAAGTGGTCTGAGTATCGTGACGTGCCAATCCTTATCTTGAGTTCGGTGCGCGAGGAAGCTAGCCGACGACGTTACGAGCTGGAAACTGGTCAGAAGCTTAAACCAGACGAGTACATAGAAAAGCCGATATTACCAGAGGTTTTACTCGATTGTGTGGAAAAGCTGCTTAAACGAAAGCAGCGAGTCTAGACTGCAGTGAAATGTTTTGAGGAGGTGACAGGATAATGAAAAACAAAACCAAGATTTTGCTTGTTGATGATGACAAAGATTTCGTGGAAGCAACTAGGCTGGTATTAGACAGTAAGCCTTATGAGGTGATAGTTGCCTATGATGGTGATGAGGGGTTGGCAAAGGCAAGGAAAGAGAAGCCTGATTTGATCATCTTGGACATAATAATGCCAGTCAAAGATGGGTTTAGCGCTGCGGAGCAACTTAAGAAAGACCCTGAACTTAAAAAGATACCCATCATAATGTTGACAAGTTTCGCAGAAAAGGTTGGTGAGACTTCTTTGAGTGTCAGCCAAGGGCTTACTCTGGATACCGAGGACTATGTGGACAAGCCGGTGGCTCCTCAAGAGTTGCTGAGAAGGGTGGAGAGGCTGCTTAAGAAATAGTTTCGAGGCGGGCTTCTTTTCTCCGGGGCAGTTTCTCCGTGCCGACAAATTTGCTTTGCAGGTCTCTAAGTCTATTCCCAATGACGCGTACCAGGCTTTTCATCACCTCGTAACCAAGTGAATGGTTGCAATCCATCAGCTTGTTAAGCTCAATGCCTGATATTGTTACCACGGTAGAACGCTTGATACAGATTGCCGACATATTTCGAGAATGAGGGGCTACCAATGCTGACCACCCGAAAACGTCCCCTTTAGTGACGGTATCAACTGGGACTTGGACAAGCTCCTTCGTTCCCTCCTTACGTGATGCGACTACGAGGCTTATTTCCCCCTCCTCCAGAATATAAAAGTCCTTGGCTACAGTGCCCTCTTGGAATATGAAATCGCCTGTATTGCAGGTATTCCTTTGCCAGGAAGGCAGGCTGGCTATTTTTTGCAAATCACTGTCGTCGAGCCCTATGAACAATTCACACCGCTTAAGCAATGGTACGAGATTCATTTAAACGTCCTTTCTTGTTCGATGCTAGGTGCCTTTGTGCTGATTGGAATCACAGTATTCTAGACTAATTATAGCTGGCGCAGCCGACCAGGTAAAGCCGAGCAAGGCATTAGTTACTGTCAACTGTTGGTCGGTGTGAATCATGGATGGGCGTCACAGTTATATCTTCAGGATGCGATATGTTAGTGCTCGGAGAATTTGAACCCAGTGGCGATTTTGATGTGGCCCGTATAGAGCCG
>VGNX01000039.1 GCA_016865855.1 Chloroflexota bacterium
GATAGCGTTCTCGCACTGCCTCGGTATATTCTTGTATGCTGCCTCGTGTCATGTTTGCCTCCTCTGGGTAACACTATTTTTGAGGCAACGATACCACTTTCGGTAACAATAATTATGAGGCAATTCGGCTTGTTGACAAAACAGGAAAATTCCCCTATTATTATAATTGCCATCGACCTATAGGGCGGTGAGCAAAAAATTTTTTAGGAAAACAAATAAAAAGGGCCGCTTGGATCAGCAATGACCGAGACGGGACATATGGTTAATGTTTGTTGAGCCTTCTCGGCCATGTTGAGAGGGCTTTTTATTTTTGATAGCCATGTATAACGCCATAACTGATGTTCCGGGAATAAAGGTAGGGCACTATACCGATAAGAAGGCGGTCACTGGCTGCACTGTGATTCTGTGTGAGACCGGGGCGGTGGCTGGGGTCGATGTGAGGGGCTCGGCGCCAGGAACCAGAGAAACTGACCTGCTCCGACCGATGAATCTAGTGGAAAGAGTTCACGCCATCCTCCTCAGCGGCGGTAGCGCCTTTGGACTGGACGCCGCTGGTGGAGTAATGCGATATCTCGAGGAACGAGACTTCGGTTACGAAACCTTGGTAGCCAAGGTGCCCATCGTCCCTACAGCTATAATCTTCGATTTGAGTATCGGCAACGCTAAAATCAGGCCGGGGATTGAAGAAGGCTATAGAGCTTGTCTAGCAGCTAACGATAAGGAGGTGGCTGAAGGGTGCGTTGGTGCCGGCACTGGCGCTACAGTAGGAAAAATTCTAGGCATAGAGCGAGCCACCAAGAGCGGTTTGGGCACATCCAGCTGCAAGATAGGTGACGACATAATCGTTGCTGCCCTAGTCGTGGTCAATGCCGTCGGAGATGTGATTGACCACAGAACTGGAAAAATCCTGGCTGGCCCTCGCAATCAAGAGAACAAAGGTTTCCACAACACGGTAGAACTGCTGACACAAGGCCAAAACAGGTATAGAAGGCAAGATCCCGTGCCGCAAAACACTACCCTAGGTGTAGTGGCTACAAACGCTAGCTTGAATAAGGAGCATGTGAACAAACTAGCACAAATGGCACAGGACGGCATAGCTCGGGCCATCAACCCAAGCCACACTATGTACGACGGTGATACTATTTTCGCTCTCTCTTTGGGTGACAAGATAGGCGACATTACTATATTGGGTGCAGTATCTGCTGAAGTGGTGGCTGATGCCATAGTCAGGGCAGTTCAGCACGCAGAAACGCTAGCTGGAATACCGGCAATAAAGGACATGAGATGAAGAAAAAGGATATGCCGACAATAGGCTTCATAGGTGCCGGGACAACAGGTACAGCTCTGGCTGTAAGGCTCGCTCAGCACGGGTACCGGGTAATTGCTGTATCCAGCCGTAGCCTGACTTCAGCAGAGAAGCTAGCTGGAAGGATAAGCGGTTGCAAGGTTTACAATGGAGCCCAAAAGATAGCTGATATAGCCCAGCTTGTTTTCATTACAACGCCTGACGACACCATTTCCAAGGTAGCTGCTGAGGTTCAATGGCACAACGGGCAAAGTGTGGTTCACTGCAGTGGTGCCCACTCCATTGACATTCTGGAGCCAGTGAAGCAGCGAGGAGCTAACATAGGCTGTTTTCATCCCTTGCAGACTTTCGCCAGCGTTGACCAGGCAATAGAAAACATACCTGGCTCCACCTTCGCTATTGAAGCTGAAGAACCATTAGCGTCCACACTAAAGAAGATAGCTACTATTTTAGAAGGGGACTGGATAACCCTCAAAGCCGGTGATAAAGTGCTCTACCATGCGGCAGCCGTCTTCGCCTGCAACTATCTGGTGACTCTGGTCAAGCTAGCTACAGACCTATGGCAGACCTTCGGGGTGTCCCCAGCACAAGCAACCAAAGCCCTCATGCCTCTGCTACGGGGCACGTTAAGTAATATTGAGAATGTCGGTTTGCCTAACTGTCTAACCGGCCCAATCGCCCGAGGCGACCTGGGCACCATAAGCAGACATCTAGAATCATTAGAAGGACAAGCTCCACCGCTGCTTAACATTTACAAGGAGCTGGGACGACAGACCATACCTATTTCTCTGGCTAAAGGGAAAATCGATTTGCAGAGAGCAGAAGAGCTACAAGCTTTATTGAGATAAAACAAAATGAGGAGACAAAAATGAGAACTATGCTCAAAGGCAAAATCCACCGAGCTCGAGTTACCCGGTGTAACGTCGACTATGAAGGCAGCATAACCATCGACAGGGATTTGATGGAAGCAGCCGACTTACTCCCCTACGAAAGAGTGGATGTATTGAACATCAATAATGGGGCTAGATTTAACACCTATGCGATTGAAGGAGAAAGAGGCTCTGGAGAGATTTGCCTTAATGGTGCTGCCGCCAGGCTCGTGGCTAAAGGTGATATTGTGATTATCCTGTCTTACCATGTGGTTACTGAGGATGAAGCTGCTACGGCTACTCCGAGGCTGGTATATGTAGATTCAGAGAACCGAATCGTTGACACCAAAGGCACAAAGGACTGGGCGAAGGATTTGCTCTCAACACTGTAAGGAGTGGTTGTTTTACTAATGTTAAGGAGGGGTTAAAATGCGTGTTTCTATTAACGAAATAAAGGAAATGAAATTAAAGAAAGAAAAGATAGTCATGCTTACTGCTTATGACTACTCCACCGCCAAGCTGGTAGACGAGGCTGGCGTGCCACTGATTTTAGTTGGGGACAGCCTGGGTATGGTCATGCTGGGCTATGAATCAACTATTCCAGTAACTATGGACGAGATGATTCACCACACTAAAGCTGTGGTTAGAGGTACCAAGCAAGCTCTGGTAATAGGTGACATGCCATTTATGACTTATCATACAAATATTTCTGATGCCCTGCGTAATGCAGCGCGGTTCATTCAGGAGGGAGGAGCTCGGGCAGTCAAGCTGGAGGGCGGGGTAAATGTCGCTGAGACAGTAAAACGGATTGTTGAATGCGGAATACCCGTCATGGGTCACATCGGACTGACGCCACAATCCATTCATCAACTCGGCGGCTACAAGGTGCAGGGCAAAACTCCCGAAGCTGCCGAGCGATTGCTCAAAGATGCTCGAGCCTTAGAACAAGCTGGTACCTTTGCTGTTGTTCTCGAACTGGTGCCGGCACCACTTTCCAGGCTGATCACCCAGAAATTGAGCATCCCCACCATCGGCATCGGAGCTGGACCTGACTGCGACGGCCAGGTGCAAGTAATCAGCGACCTTCTTGGCCTGTTTTCCGATTTTGTGCCCAAACATGCCAAGCAGTATGCCAAGCTGGCAGGCACAATAAGAGCTGCTCTGGCTGACCATATTGCTGAAGTCAAAGCTGGCAGTTTCCCTACCGCCGAACATAGTTCAACCATCGATGAGAGCTTACTTGAAGAATTAGCTCGTGCTTGAACAATCATGCAAATAGCTAAAACCATCGCTGAAATGAAAGCCTTGAGGATGAAGAGCTTTGGCTCTGTAGGCTTTGTCCCCACCATGGGCTACCTTCACGACGGACATTTAGCCCTGGTCAAGCAAGCTCGAGCTGAGAACTCGGTGGTCGTAGCCAGCATCTTCGTCAATCCCACCCAATTCGGCCCCGCCGAGGACTTTAGAACTTATCCACGCGATACAGAGCGTGACCTGGCTATGCTGGAAAAAGAGAGGGCAGATATCGTCTTCATGCCTTCGGCTGAAGAGATGTATCCTGAAAGGTTCAGCAGCTGGGTGGAAGTAGAAAAGGTTACTGACCGACTTGAAGGGAGCTGCCGTCCGGGGCATTTCAAGGGAGTGGCTACCATAGTTGCCAAGCTATTCAATATCGTCGAGCCCACACGCGCCTACTTCGGCCAGAAAGATGCCCAGCAGGCGTTGGTCATCAAAAAGATGGCTACTGACCTCAACATGAATCTTGAAGTGATAGTGGCGCCTACCGTTCGGGAGAGCGATGGGCTGGCGATGAGCAGCCGTAACGTTTACCTTAACCCACAAGAGCGCCAAGCGGCCGCCGTACTGTTCAAGGCTCTCACCCTGGCTCAAAACCTGCGGGAAAAAGGTGAGAAAAACGCTGAGCGCATACGCCAGGAGATGACTTCGCTTATCAGTAAGGAGCCGTTAGCTAAAATCGAGTATGTCAGCATTGCCGATGCCCAGACTCTGGAAGAACTATCAGAGCTTGATAGACCGGCACTAGCTTCTCTGGCAGTCAAAATCGGTAAGACAAGACTTATAGACAATATGGTGCTGGAATAAAGTCACTCACGAACCAGAGCCAACAATCCGAGCATTGCCAGAAATGCCAGAGCGGCTCCAAAATAAAATGGGGCAGCAGGACTGATTGCCTGCCACAGCCAACCGGCAATGACACTAGCCGGCAGAAGAGTAATGCCGACTACACCATGGAAAAGACCATAGGCGGTGCCTCGCCTGTCTTCCGGCACTAAATCAGCAACAAAAGCCCGAGCTACACCTTCAGCTAACCCATAATAAACCCCATAAAAAGCAAAGAGCAGCCATATATGCCACGAGGCGGATGCCATAGCGAAGCCAAGGTAAGTAAGAGCATAGATTAACCACCCTAGAACTATGATTCGCCGCCTACCCAGCTTGTCTGATAGTATCCCCGCTGGTATCGACACAGTCGAGTAGATGATATTGAACAGGACGAGCATCAAAAGTATATAAAGGACGCAGTTACCCAGGTTCTGCGCCCGTAGAATGAGGAAGGCATCGCTTGAATTACCTAAAGTAAATAAAAACATTATGCCGAGAAAAAGCTTGAAGCGATTGTCAAAGCTGGCCTTTGTGTCCTGAGAGCTTTTTCCAAAACACTCAGATTGGCTTTGCGGGCTTGAACCTTTCCTAGCCTCACGGACAAAGAAAAACACAAATAAAGCCAGTACCGCCGGGATAATCCCGACCAACACGAGCCACTGGTAGGTGTTTCGAATCAGCTCTAGAGTACCCTTTTGGAGCAAAAAGACGACGACAGCGGCAGCGACAAGCCCCAAGGCAGCACCAGAGGTATCCATAGCCCGATGGAATCCAAAGGCTTTGCCCCGCTGTTTAGCCGACACAGAATCGGCTACCAGCGCATCCCTCGGTGCCGTGCGTACACCCTTGCCTAACCTGTCGGCAAATCTCACCCCCAGCACTAATCCCCAGGTCGTGGCTACATACATGAAAGGTTTTGCTAGGGTAGACAATCCATAGCCGATAATAGCTAAGGATTTACGCTTGCCCAGCCTATCGCTGAGCCAGCCGCTGAAAATCTTGAGCAGAGAAGCTGTGCTCTCGGCCACCCCCTCAATGAAACCGATGACAACGGTAGCCGCTCCTAAGATGTTGGCGAGAAACAAGGGAAGGAGGGTGAAAATCATCTCGCTACTGACATCGGTAAGGAAGCTCACCAGCCCCAGGAAGAATACGTTGGGGTTAAGGCCGAAGATGCGTTTTCGTTCAGCGACTTGTAGCTGCTTTTCCATGAAGCCATAAGTATAGCACCTTCGTCAGACACCTGGCTATGCATGTCAGCAGGTTATTGCTCAACCCCTTTGAGCCCCCGAGATTGCCACGGCACTTTGTGCCTCGTTTCACTCGGGACGCCTGGCAATGACAAACAGGGAGGTCGCTGTTTACCAACAGATGTAGCCGCGACCCTTCAGGGTCGGGGCACGGGGTTAAAACCCCGTGGCTACATGTGTTCAGTTGAACCGGCGAGGCTAAAGCCTCGCAGCTACATTAGGAGATTCTTCGCTGCGCTTAGAATGACACGGGAAGTTACCCAGAATGGCAGGAAGAGTGTTCAGAATAACCGCGGCGATTGACCGAGGGCGCTTTTTTTGCTAAACTACCGCTTTGGTTATTCAATTGCGCGGAGAGCGGAGTGTCTGACCGATTAACCAATAGTAAAGCTTCCACCAACCACAAAGTTCCCACCGAGACAATCTCACTTTGCAGCCACAAGAACTTAATTAACAAAACAATAAGAGGGTAACGCAATGCCACCAATAAAAGCAGTATTGAATGGAAAAGAAGTTCTTACTGAGGACAGCAAAACTATCCTCGATGTATGTAAAGAAAATGGCGTCTATATCCCTGCCTTTTGCACTGGGGAGCATTTGAAGCCACTCGATTCTTGCTGGGTCTCCGCAGTAGAGGTTCAGGGATACGGGATGGTAACCTCTTGTACCACACGCATAGCAGACGGCATGGTAATCCAAACCGACAACGCCGATGTCATGTCCACGCGAAAACAGTGCCTTGAATCACTCCTCTCTGAACATTATGGCGATTGCGTTGCTCCCTGCCAAATAGCTTGCCCGGCTGGCATTGACATTCCCGGCTACATTGCACTTATCAAGCGAGGGGCATACAAAGAAGCAGTGGAGCTTATCAAAGAACGGCTTCCCCTCCCAGCAGTCATCGGTCGTATCTGCCCCCATCCTTGCGAGCAGGCTTGTCGTAGAAACGTTGTCGACCAGCCTATATCCATCTGCAGCCTGAAGCGTTTCGCTGCCGACTGCGAGATGTCAAGCAAGGTGCAATTTGTCCCTACAACCAAGCCAAAAAGCGGTTCCAAGGTAGCCATTGTCGGCTCAGGACCATCGGGACTCTCTACAGCCTACTATCTAACTCAGGAAGGCCATGAGGTCACAATCTTTGAAGCATTACCTGAGCCTGGAGGCATGCTCCGCTATGGTATACCAGCCTACCGCCTACCGAGAGAACTCATTGACCAGGAGATTGCAACAATCACAGACCTGGGAGTGCGAATAAAGACAAATCAGGCTCTAGGCAAGGATTTCACCATCAAGAGCCTTTTCAATGACGGCTTCCGGGCTATCTTGCTTGCCATCGGCGCTCACCAGAGCCAAAGAATGGATGTTGAGAACGAAGACTTACCAGGTGTCCTACCTGGCACCGACTTTCTCCGCGCTGTCACCATGGGAGAGCAGGTACAGCTTGGAGATAAGGTGGCGGTAATCGGTGGCGGCAACACGGCTATAGATGCTGCCCGCACTGCTATTCGGCTGGGTTCAAAGGAGGTAACCATTGTTTATCGTCGCTCCCGAGCCGAGATGCCAGCCAGCGAATGGGAGGTTGAAGAGGCCGAAGAAGAAGGCATCAAACTTCATTTCCTGGCAGCCCCAGTAAGGATAATAGCGAAGAATGGCAGAGCCAGCAGTATCGAGTGCATCAAGATGGCTCTGGGTAAACCTGATGCCAGCGGACGTCCCAGACCAGAACCAATACCAGGCTCAGAATTTGTTCTAGCTGTTGACAATGTCATCGCCGCCATAGGCCAGCGCCCCGACCTTTCTCCTTTGTCAGGAGAAACTGACATAAAAGTAGAACGAGGCAATATTGCGGTCGCCCCGGAAACTCTGCAAACTGGCATAAAAGGAGTTTTTGCCAGCGGCGACTGCATAACCGGCGCCGCCACAGCAGTCGAAGCTATCGCATCAGGAAGAAAAGCCGCCATAGCTATTGACCGCTATCTAAAAGGCGAAAAAACAGCTACAGCCGGAGAGCCTTTCAACATCAGCAAAGGAGAGCTTAACGAGCTGAATAAACAAGAATTCCTTCAATTCGAGCGCCAGCCAAGGCAAAAGATGCCAAGACTTGGTGTAAAAGAAAGATACAGCAATTTCAAACAAATTGAGCTCGGCTTCACTGAGGAAATGGCAAAGCTAGAAACAGAGCGTTGCCTGGAATGTGGTTGTAAAGCTGCTTACTATTGTACTCTCCGCCAGTTCGCTTTCGATTACACAGTACCTCCTCCAGTAGTTAAGCGAGACAGGGTTCGTTATTCACTAGATAAGGCTCACCCGTTTATCGAGCGAGACCCCAATAAATGTATAAGCTGTGAAAGTTGTGTCCGAATATGCCGTGACACTCATGGCTTCGAGGCGATCTCCGTAGGCGAACGGGTGGGGGCTTACAAGGGATATGGCAGCTTGTTGCCAGATTCAACCTGCATAGCCTGCGGCGAGTGTGCCTCCGCCTGTCCGGTTGGAGCACTTGTTTCTAAGAACGGCTTGCGTCCTCAGTATGAAGTTAAGACCATCTGCTCCTACTGTGGGGTAGGATGTGGTATCTATCTGGGTGTCCGCGGCGGCATCGTTGTTAACGTGAGAGGAGATGCTGACAACCCGGTCAATAAAGGTGCCCTCTGTGTAAAAGGCCGATTCGGCTATGACTACATCAACCACCAGAACCGGCTAACCTCGCCTCTGGTCAAGGAAAACGGAAGCTTTGTTGAAACAAGTTGGGAAGAGGCGATTGACCTCGTTGTCAGTAAGCTGGCAGGCTATAAGGGAAACCAATTCGCCTTTCTTGCCTCAGCCAAGTGCACTAACGAAGAGAATTATCTGGCACAGAAATTCACTCGCATGGTGATGCAGACCAATAATATGGACCACTGTGCCCGTCTGTGACATGCCCCTACGGTGGCCGGTCTGGCCGCCAGTTTCGGCAGCGGTGCTATGACCAACTCTATCAGCGAAATCAAAGGCGCCAACTGCATCCTGATTATCGGCAGTAACACCACTGCTGCACATCCAGTCATTGCCTACGAGATAAAGAAAGCAGTTCGCAATGGGACAAAGCTCATCATAGCTAATCCGAGAGAAATCGACCTTTGCCACCATGCTCATCTCTGGCTACGGCACATTCCTGGCAGCGATGTTGCCTTGCTTATGGGCATGATGAGGGTCATTTTCGATGAAAATCTGGCTGACTTAAGCTTCGTCGGAGAATGTTGTGACAATTTCGATGTTTTCAAGGAATCATTGAAAAATTTCGACCTGGACTTTGTGGAAAAGGTCACTGGCGTATCCAGAGATAAAATAGCCGAGGCGGCTCGATTGTACGCCACCTGTAAGCCAGCAACCATCGTCTACGCTATGGGCATTACCCAGCATAGTCACGGCACAGATAACGTGTTCGCCATTGCCAACTTAGCTATGCTGACCGGCAATATTGGTAAGCCGTCAACGGGCGTAAACCCGCTGCGGGGACAGAATAATGTACAAGGTGCCTGTGACATGGGTGCTTTGCCCAACGTTTACACTGGTTACCAAAGGGTTGACAACCCCGATATCCAGAAAAAGTTTGAGATCGCCTGGAGATGCGAACTGAGCGCTACCCCGGGATTAACACTGACGGAGATGCTTGATGCCGCTTACGATGAGAGGATTAAGGCAATTTACGTGATGGGTGAGAATCCAATACTGAGCGATGCCGATGCCAAGCACACCGAGAAGGCATTACGTAACCTCGAGTTCCTGGTAGTTCAAGACTTCTTTCTCACTGAAACCGCCCAGCTGGCTGACGTGGTTTTGCCTGCCACCACTTTCGCCGAGAAAAATGGCACCTTCACCAATACCGAACGGCGCATACAGCGAGTGAGGAAAGCAATCGAACCTATAGGCAACTCCGAGCCTGACTGGTGGATTATATGTCAGCTAGCCATGAGAATGGGTGCCCAAAATTTCGACTTCGAGCATCCCTCCGAGGTCATGGACGAGATCGCTATGTTGACACCCAGCTATGGAGGTGTTACCTACGAACGTCTGGAAGAATGTGGACTACAGTGGCCGTGCCCAACTAAAGACCATCCCGGAACATCTATATTGCACGTGGGTAGATTCGTCTGCGGTCTAGGAAGATTCACGCCGCTCCAATATAGGCCTCCAGCCGAATTGCCTGACAAAGAATATCCACTAATACTCACCACCGGACGCAGCCTGTATCATTATCATACGGGTACGATGACGCGTAAAGTTACCGGACTCAATGCCATTGAACCGGAGGGAGCGGTGGAGATAAATCCGTCGGACGCTTCTTCCCTAAAAATTAAAGATGGCGATAAAGTTAAGGTGATTTCCCGCCGCGGTGAGGTAATAGTCAAGGCAAGAGTGACTGAGAAATCACCGCCAAAAGTGGTATATATGACCTTCCACTTCGCTGAGAGCGCCGCGAACATATTGACCAATACTGCATTAGACCCAGTAGCCAAAATTCCAGAGTTCAAAGTGTGTGCCGTAAGAATTGAGCGAGTTCGGGGGAAATAACCGAGCTTATCTGGAGACGTCCAGCAATCAGCAAAGACTATGGCTATTGATTTAGGAGAACAGATGCGTGAGATATTTGCCCCATTTCGGGGACATAAAGTTGTACTGATACCAGCCCTTCAGGCGGTACAGGAGAAGTTCGGCTACTTGCCCGAAATATAATGCCATAAATCATCTAAGAAGATAAATTAACCAATCAGCCTGATTTGGGGAGGAAATATGTATAAAATCGTAGCTAAAGAGAAGCTCTGCCCCGTAGTTGACTTTATGAAAATCGAGGCGCCAGCAGTAGCCAGAAAGGCTAAGGCAGGGCAATTTGTTGTTGTCCGCGCTGACGAGGTCGGCGAACGCATTCCGCTTACTTTGGCTGACTGGGATGACAAAGAGGGGACTGTCACCCTTGTAGCCATGCAGGTGGGCACTACCACATATAAACTAGCTTGCCTCAACACTGGTGACCACATATTAGATTTAATTGGCCCTCTGGGCCTGCCTTCGGAAACAGAGGACTTTGGCACCGTGGTCTGTGTTGGCGGTGGTGTCGGCGTAGCTCCCGTTTATCCAATAGCCAGGGCTCTAAAGCAGGCGGGAAATAAGGTTATCACCGTAATGGGGGCTCGAAGCAAAGACTTGCTCTTCTGGGAAGAACGCCTAAGTAGCGTCAGCGATGAATTGATAGTTACCACCGATGATGGCTCATACGCCCGCAAGGGAGTAGTCACCGAGCCTTTAAAGGAGGTGCTGGAAAGGGATAAGGGGGTCAGCCGTGTTATCGCCATCGGCCCGGCTATAATGATGAAGTTTTGCTCTTTGACTACGAAACCTTTTGGAGTCCACACCCTCGTCAGCCTCAATTCAATTATGGTTGATGGCACCGGGATGTGTGGCTGCTGTCGCGTTTCCGTAGGCGGTGTAACCAAATTTGTCTGCGTTGACGGCCCGGAGTTCGATGGGCACGAAGTTGATTGGGAGCTTCTATTTAACAGGCAGCGGATTTACTGCGACGAAGAAAGACGCTCGCTGGAACTGTGGAAATCACACCATTGTAAAGAGTAGGGAAATGTAGAGGTGACCATGTATCCGTAGTGTCATTGCGAGCGAAGTGAAGCAATCCCATCCCACTCTCCCACGACCGAGATTGCCACGTCGCTAGCGCTCCTCACAATGACAGCATAGGAAAGAATGACATCAGAAGAAATGCTTAAAATCGGAGAGTAAAGATGGAAGAAAAGGCGAAACCAAAGCTCGACTTAAATAGACTGCCGATGCCCCGCCAAGACCCGAAGGTCAGGGCCAGAAACTTCAATGAGGTGGCTCTGGGATACACCCACGATATGGCACTTCAGGAAGCCAGCCGCTGCATTCAATGCCCCAAGCATTCCTGTGTTGATGGCTGCCCGGTATATGTGGACATACCCGAGTTCATTAAGGCAATAAAAGAGAATGACATGCCTGAGTCAGTGAGGATAATGAAGAGCAAAAACAGCCTGCCGGGCATCTGCGGCCGAGTTTGTCCACAGGAGACACAGTGTGAGCAAGTATGTTCCTTAGCCAAGAAGGGCGCACCAATAGCTATCGGTCGGCTGGAAAGATATGTGGCAGACTGGGAACGAACCCACAGCTCGAACTTAATTTCCACCCCTAACCTGCCACCACTAACAGGCAAGAAGGTAGCCATAATCGGCTCAGGACCCGCCGGACTGACCTGTGCCGCCGATTTAGCCAAGCTGGGATACCAGGTGACTATCTTC
This sequence comes from Chloroflexota bacterium, assembly GCA_016865855.1. Lineage (GTDB taxonomy): Bacteria > Chloroflexota > Dehalococcoidia > GIF9 > UBA5629 > 9FT-COMBO-48-23. Next base: position 11,855 of record VGNX01000039.1, read on the forward strand.
GAGGCGCTACATGTCCCCGGCGGAGTATTGGTGTACGGCATCCCTGAGTTCAGGTTGCCCAAGGCCATCGTCCAAGGCGAGGTAGATTATGTCAAGTCACTGGGAGTGGAGGTCAGGCTTGACTCGGTGATGGGCAAATTGGCTACCGTGGACGAGTTACTGGAGGGCGGCTATGAAGCCGTATTCCTGGGCACCGGTGCGGGACTGCCCATGTTCCTCGACATACCCGGTGAGAACTTCAACGGCGTCTATACAGCCAACGAATTCCTCACCCGTGTAAACCTGATGAAAGCCTATCTCTTCCCCGAGTACGATACCCCAATAAAGATAGGAAAGAAAGTAGCCGTTGTCGGCGGTGGCAATGTGGCTATGGACTCTGCCCGCTGTGCTTTAAGGCTTGGTGCCGATGAAGTTTACATCGTCTACCGTCGGTCCCGAGTTGAGATGCCAGCGCGGCATGAGGAGGTTGAGAACGCCGAAGAGGAAGGGATTATCTTCAAACTCCTCACCAATCCAAAGCGGTTTATAGGTAATGACCAGGGCTGGGTGACCGCCATGGAGTGCTACGAGATGGAACTTGGCGAGCCTGATGCCAGCGGTAGACGCCGCCCCATTGTCAAGGAAGGCAGCGAGTTCACCATCGAGGTTGATGTGGCTGTTGTGGCATTGGGGACTACTCCCAACCCACTCATCCCATCAACCACGAGAGGACTGGAGACAAGAAGAAATGGCACTGTGGTGGCTGATGAGGAAAGCGGCAAGACGGTAAAGGACAGGGTATGGGCAGGTGGCGATGTTGTCACCGGCGCTGCCACGGTCATCAGCGCCATGGGTGCTGGCAAGCGCGCCGCCGCCTCTATAGATGCCTACCTTAAAAGATAATAATAACCACAGTTCAGCCCGATAACCCCAAAATACTAAATCCTAAACCCTAAATTCTAAACAAATCCAAAATACAAAAACCGGTCAAGTTAACTCTTGGTTGTTTTATATCGTATTGACCCAATAGTTTATTCATTTGTTTATCTTCCTCTTGCAGCTATCTCAGCCTGTTTATCATTCAAACCTAGTCTTTTGAAACTTTCCTTTAATGCTTCAAAAGAGGCTTTGGCTTTTTCTTCCTTATCTTTCCTTCTGCAATACTGAATATCATAAACAAAAGCAATAATACCAATTATAAGAGCTATTATTGCCATCAATAGAAAAATAATAATAGCAGTGTACTGATATGGCTTATTATCAAGCCAAATATAAGCTTGGAGGGCAAGCCCCATACATACAGCAAAGATAGGAAAGAATGCTACCCAACATCGCTTATATAATTCAAGCATGGTGCAAATTATACACCATACAGATGCTATGGCTCTAATAATTCTGCTTTGCTGGTTCGGATTACATACTTTCATGTAAAGTCTCCTTCATATATGATTTTACCAACCACGAGTTTAGTTAACCTAATTTGAAGCTTGACAGAAATTTTCTTGACTTTTCACCCCAATCTGTGATATTAAAGAAATATAGATTAAATTTAGATTGGGGGCTGCGGGAATCGCCCCGCTTTAAACGCTCCAAAGACGGTCATCCTAGCGGATGGATGAAGCCCCCAAAATGCCCCCGAAGGAATTTGAACCCTCAACCTCCGTCCTCGCAACGGCGGCGTTCTATCCCTTGAACTAGGGGGCATCTAGGTTTGCAGGAGTTCAGTAATGGAAACCAATGTCTTATACTACGGCGATAACCTAGAAATTTTGCGAAAATACATTCCTGATAACTCGATTAACCTCATTTACCTTGACCCTCCTTTTAACAGCAAGAAGAGCTACAATATCCTATTTAAAGAAAATGACACGCAATGGTCACCAGCACAAATAAAAGCTTTCGAGGATACTTGGCACTGGGATATTAAGGCCGAAGCCACTTACCAAGAGATTATCACCAAAGCACCGATGAGCTTGGCAAAGCTTATCTCAGCCATGCGAGAAGGAATCGGGGCAAATGATGTTATGGCTTATTTGGTGGTGATGGCAACTAGGCTTATTGAGCTTCATAGAGTACTAAAGCCCACTGGTTCTCTCTATCTACATTGTGACCCTACAATGAGCCATTACATCAAAATAATCCTAGACCAGATATTTGGAGCAGCGAATTTCAGAAATGAGATTATTTGGAAGCGAACTACTTCTCATGGGGATTGGAAGCAGGGTGCTAGGCAATTAGGTAGAGTTCACGATACGATTTTGTTTTATGCCAAGAGTAGTAATAACACATGGAATACACCATTTACCCCATTTTCTGCCGAGCAAATTGAGCAGCAGTATTACAAAGTCGATGCTAATGGGAGGCGTTTCAGACTAGTGACTCCGACAGCAAAGAAACCAGGTGGTGATACTTTATATGAGTGGAAAGGGGTAAGACCGCCAAAGGGTCGATATTGGGCATATAGTAAGGGAAAAATGGCAGAAATGGATAGACAGGGGCTATTGTATTATAGTAGCACTGGCCAGCCTTACATAATCTATTACCTTGATGAGAGACCAGGAGTAGCTGCACAATCCGTTTGGACTGACATAACGCCTATGAGTCCAACTTCTAAAGAGCGACTCGGATATCCCACCCAGAAGCCAGAAGCTTTATTGGAGCGGATCATCCAATCATCTTCCAATGAAGGTGATATTGTATTAGACCCATTCTGTGGCTGCGGCACGGCCTTAGTAGCTGCCCACAAGCTAAACCGAAGATGGATAGGTGTAGACATTACCCACTTAGCCATTGCAGTTATGAAGCGACGTCTTCGAGACCATTTTCCTGGTATCCAATTCAAGGTCATTGGTGAGCCTGCAGACCTTCCTTCGGCTAAAGAACTGGCAAGGCAGAACCGCTATCAATTCCAGTGGTGGGCACTTTCCTTAATTGGTGCCCGTCCCCTCGGCGAAAAGAAAAAAGGGGCTGATAAGGGTATAGACGGAGTGATACCCTTTCCAGACGATGGTGGCAAGAAACTGAAGCGTGTAGTGATGCAGGTCAAAAGCGGACACGTTGGCGTAAGAGATATTAGGGAATTAAAAACTGTAGCCAGCAATGATCCCATCGGGATTCTTTTATCTTTGGAGCCTCCCACTCAGCCAATGAAGACTGAAGCAGCAGAGACAGGGTTTTATGAGTCTCCTCTATGGCAGAGAAAATTCCCTCGCCTTCAGATTTTGACTATCGAGGAGATTCTCGCGGGAAAGCTCCCCGACATTCCTATGCCAGCACCACCTCCTAAGGCTGCCCTGATTCAACAACAGAAGCAGCCGAAACTGATGTAGGAATGTAAGTCATCGAAGATAATTACTGTCCCTTTTGCATAAAATTTAGTTTCGCATATTCCTATGAATCCTCGGTAAAACTTGACAAGTTTGAAAAAGATGGTAAAATGTATGACTAACTGAATAGAGCAAAGGCTGAGAACAGGACTAGTAAGTCTTTAAGCGAGGCTACAGAGAGTCAGGTGGGTGAAAGCTGACGCCAGCGCAAAGACTGAATGGACCTGGGAGCCGCAAACCGAAAGGTTGGCTTAATAACTCGAGTAGGCTTTGACGCAAAGGGTAGCGTTATCACAACCCAGGGTATCGCTCTAGCAGATAGGGCCGTACCTGAATGAGATGGTCGCCAAGACCAACAAGGGTGGCACCGCGAAGCTAAGCCTCTCGCCCCTTAGGTGAGAGGCTTTCTGTTTTTAGGGAGCTTTTAAAGGAGGTTATGAGATGTCAATGACGGCATGGATGTGGCCCTAGAGGGCCGAGGATTAGCTTAGTTAACCTGAACACGCTTTCTTTTGCCCAAAAAAACTGTAATTAAAAGGAGGAAAAATGAAAGGAAAAGAAACCAAAATCATCTTGACTGAAAAGGAAATGCCGACATCATGGTATAACGTCTTGCCTGACTTGCCAAAACCGCTACCACCGCTATTGCACCCGGGGACTGGGCAGCCTACCATACTGCCTCCCCCACTGTTCCCAAAAGGGTTACAAGACCAGGAATTCAACAAGGAGCGGTACATCGAGATCCCTGAAGAGGTGCAGGATATCTACAAGTTATGGAGGCCAACCCCCATAATCCGAGCCTACCGCCTGGAAAAGGCGCTGGATACACCAGCTAAGATCTTCTATAAGTACGAAGGGGTGAGCCCGGCCGGCAGTCATAAGCTTAACACCGCTGTAGCCCAAGCCTACTACGGTAAGAAGGATGGCATCAAACGCTTTGCTACCGAGACCGGCGCCGGCCAGTGGGGCAGCGCTCTGGCATTGGGCTGCGCCTTCTTCGGCCTGGAGCTCAAGGTTTATATGGTCAAGGTGAGCTATAACCAGAAGCCATACCGCCGCATCCTGATGGAGACATGGGGAGCCAAATGTGTGCCCAGCCCCAGCAAAGATACAGAAATAGGGCGCAAAATCCTGGCTGAAAACCCTGATTCACCGGGCAGCCTGGGCATCGCCATCAGCGAGGCTATAGAGGATGCTTTTGGCCGCGAGGATACCTACTATTCCATAGGCAGTGTCATCAACTGCGTCTTGCTCCATCAAACCGTAAACGGCCTGGAAGCCAAAAAGGCGATGGAAAAGGCGGATGCCTACCCTGACATCATCGTCGGCTGTATCGGTGGCGGCAGCAATTTCGCCGGTATGTTCTTGCCTTTCGTCAAGGACAAAATCGAAGGCAAGAAGCCGAACCTGCGCATCATTAATGTAGAACCCGCAGCTTGTCCTAGCGTGACCAAAGGGCCTTACACCTGGGACTACGGAGATGTAGCTGGAATGGCCCCAATAGCTAAAATGTACACCCTGGGCCATACCTTCATACCACCGGGGATTCATGCCGGCGGTCTCCGCTACCACGGCATGGCGCCCATAATCTGCCACCTTCATAAACTCGGGTTTGTCGAAGCCAAGGCAGTGCACCAGGTGACAACCTTCCAAGCCGGAGTGCAATTCGCCAGAACTGAGGGCATCGTCCCAGCTCCCGAGCCGAACCATGCCATTAGGGTGGTCATAGATGAAGCCTTGGCTTGTAAGGAGTCAGGCGAAAGCAAGACCATCCTGTTAGCTCTAAGCGGGCATGGGCATTTTGACCTGGCAGCTTATGACGAATATCTCACCGGGAAGCTTCAGGACTACGACTATCCTGCGGAGAAGGTAAAGGAGGCCTTGACCCATCTGCCAAAGGTGGAGTACGTAGAGGCATAGCTTTCAGAGCAAGATAGAATGCTTGACTGTCATCGCTGAGCGACTTTAACTGTCATCCTGAGCGGTAGCGAAGGATCTGGAGAGGGTTACAAGCCAGATGGTAGATTCTTCGCTTCGCGCTAGTGTCCCGAATGTGGTGGAAAAAGGAATCGGCATATCCTACCCTATAGGAAAGCCAAATAAAAACAAAGGAGGATATACCGATGGAGAAAGGATACCATAAGGGACAAGAATTGACCATGTCA
>VGNX01000040.1 GCA_016865855.1 Chloroflexota bacterium
ATCAGATTGGAATTCTTAGAGGAAGCTCTGGTTGCTTAAAGGTTGACTGAAATGACAGAAGGGTATAGGATATGGCTAGATCGAATTTCCACCAGTTACGTGACGCTGCCAAAAAACATGGTGCACATGAACACCATCGTTAACTACGGCAGAGCCACGGCCGTAGTCGTGAGCACTGGCATGTCAACTGAGATAGGCAAAATTGCCGGGACTCTTGAGGAAATAGAAGTTGAGAAGACACCTCTCCAAAAAAGCATCACCAAGTTAAGCCAGTACATAATAATCTTAGTTCTCTCTGTTCTGGCTATCCTGGTAACTATCGGCATTATCAGAGGGCTGACATGGATGGAGATGTTCTACCTTGCCGTAGCGGCTGGAGTTTCTGCTATACCGGAAGGACTGCCAGCAGTGGTGACCGTAGTTCTGGCGGTAGGCATGCAGATAATGGCGCGGCGTAATGCCATAATCCGCAAGCTAGTAGCAGTAGAAACCCTTGGCTCAGCTACCGTCATTTGCTCGGATAAAACAGGAACTCTGACCTTAAGCCAGATGACGGTACAGCACATCTATGTTGATGGTCAATGGATAGATGTGACCGGAGAAGGCTACATGCCGCAGGGCGAGTTCCGCCAGCAAGGGCGGATAATAAACCCAGAAAGCAACAAAACACTAATCTGGCACCTGAGAATAGGAGCACTTTGCAATGACGCCCTGTTAGCCAGAGAAGAACAATGTTGCAGCATTTTCGGAGACCCGACTGAAGGCGCCCTCGTAGTAGCTGCTGCCAAGGCGGGATTGGACAAGGAAAAATTGGAGATGTCCTATCCTCGCCTTGATGAAATCCCTTTCCAGAGCGAAAAACAATACATGGCTACTCTTCACCCGCGAGACAGCGGCAGGGTTATCTATATGAAAGGAGCACCAGAAAGGCTCTTATCCATGAGCAAGCACCTGCTCAAAGATGACAAAATTGTCTCGCTGGAAGAAGCTGACATCCATGCTATTGAACAAGCCCACATCTCTATGACCCAAGAAGCTATGAGGGTCATCGCCACCGCTTATGTTGACCTCCCCCCTGAATTCGAAGAACTTAAAGAGGAGGAGCTCAAAGGCAAACTTGTTTTTGTAGGGCTTTCGGGAATTACTGACCCGCCTCGCGAGGAGGCAAAGGAAGCAGTCAAGTTATGCAAACAGGCGGGCATCAAGGTAATAATGATTACCGGCGACCACAAGCTTACCGCTGAATCTATTGCCCGCCAGCTGGACTTGCCACCTGGGAAAGCTATAACCGGCGTCGAGCTTCATGAAATAAGCGACGAGGGTTTATCCCAGCAGATAGAAAGTATTTCAGTTTTTGCTCGAATTGAGCCTATGCAGAAACTGAGAATAGTTAATGCACTCAAAGGCCGTGGACATACTGTCGCCATGACCGGGGATGGAGTTAACGATGCCCCAGCACTCAAGTCAGCTGATATCGGCGTTGCTATGGGCATTACAGGCACTGATGTCGCCAAAGAAGCCAGCGATATGGTCCTGACAGACGATAACTTTGCTTCAGTGGTAGCAGCCGTAGACGAAGGCAGGACAATCTTTAATCGATTACGTAATGTAATCTTCTTCCTACTGAGTTCCAACTTCGGAGAGCTTCTGGCACTAATCTTATGCGTCTTGTTCATAGGCAAGGCACCGCTGCTGGCGCTGCAGATTCTCTGGGTAAATCTGGTCACCGACACATCAGCTGCCATCCCTCTCGGGCTTGAACCAAAGACTGGCGATGAGCTCAAGCAGCCTCCGCGTCACCCAAGGGTAGGACTCCTCTTCCCGGGATTGCTCCTGCGTATTGTCTATATGGCTTCATTCATGGGTGTCGGCATATTACTGGTTTTCAACTGGGCTCAATCCAGAGTAAGTATAGAGGAGGCTCGCACCCTTGCTTTTTGCACCATGGTCGCCTTCGAATGGTTCAAAGCTTTCCTGGCTCGCTCCGATGAGCATACTATCTTCAAGCTAGGTGTTTTCCGCAACCGCTGGCTGCTCATTACTATTCCTGTAGCCATCCTGTTACAAGTGGCAGTGGTACATGTGCCGTTCCTCCAGGTAGCCTTCGGTACAGTCCCTATAGCTATCGAGAAATGGGGCATCGCCATCCTGGCAGGTGGTAGCCTGTTCCTTATTGAGGAGACTCGTAAAATCTTATTCCCACGGCTATTCTCTATAGGGAAATGGAGACCACTTTCTTGAGGGTGTTATGGGTCAGTCTTATTCCCACACCGGAGAGGTCTATTGGCTAAGGCTAGAGCATAAGAACCCCACAAGAACTATAACTTAATGACGCTAAGACACATAATAAGCATCCATTCATCATGCTAATACACGGCTGGAGAGATCGGGGCTGAATTTTGGGAACACCTTTAACTCACGCGAGCCAGCTCCTCTTCAAGTATCTTCACCGTGGGCAAAGGCAAAGGTTGCTCTAAAAGTTCTAGATATTAAACAACGTGGGCTACCATCCATGTCCGGTATTTCATATTTCTTGATAAATTTCTGCAATCCAGACGGTAAGGTTCCAGCCAAAGAACAATCGAGTTCTATGAATGCTGTCTAAGGCCATTTGTCCTGAACTATGAATTGACTACCGATGGCATAAACAAGTTCTTATCCGACCTTAAATGTGGCAATGGTAAGCATGGATATTACCGAGCGTTAAGAGCATTTTGTAATTGGTTGTATAGGAATGATTATGTCAAGTACAACCCTATTGAGAAAGTTGACCCTCCGAAACAGTCGAGAAGGCTGTTGCCATGCCTGAATGAAAATGAGGTTGCATATCTGATTGAGCAGGACACAAAGCGAACATGCTTACCGGACATTAAACATTACATTCCCTTTGGATTCCATTTTATGAGATTTAAATCAAGTAAACATATGCGCATTATTGTCAGCCGAATACCTAGCACAGGTAAGATTTTCCACAGTTGCACCAGGAGGAGTTTAACCAAGTTGTAGGAACAGACCTGAAGCTCTGTCCGTCTTCGGATATGACTTATCCGACGAAAGGACTAGGGAAAATGGCTACTAACCGTAGCCATTAGTCGTAAGCCCATTCTACGATTGAAAATCATACTGACGCCCGATTCACTTCAAGCGATATAAAGCAGATAATATATCTAGAAGCTCTTAACTAAACTAATTTACTGCTTAATCGTTATAAACAATGAAAGAGGGAGCAAGGAGGTAAGAAGATGAAAAGAATAAACAAACTCGCAACCATCGTTTCTCATGACAAGGGGCTCTTGGGCCTGTTGAGCGGGCTTATCTTTTCCGTTATCGGCCTATTAAGCGTAGCCGTTACCGCATTTGTCTGGTATCTGTAATAAGCAGTGCCAAGCAACTACCTCGGAACCTGCGCAAAAATCAATCGGGGTCTACATCAGCAGCCAGAAATTAATCGATGCAGACCCCGATTTGTTTAGCTTTATTGGTCAGCCCCTTACGCCTAGCCTCAGATCTTCCCGCTCTTTAATGTCTTAGTCGGTTCGAACGCCTTCACACCAAACTTCTTAGCCAGTTCTTCACACCTTTTAGCTATCTTGTCATATCCTATTCCCGTGGCAAGTTGGAATGGGCCAAACGCAGCTCCGCCCCCATTAACCATCGCCTTATCGATATCATCCGGACTCTTTACCACCCCTCCTTCGAGCAACTTAGTGGCTTCATTCACCTGTATGGCAATTAAGTCAGTTGGGTCGAAATCCTCTTTGGCCTTGGCTAAGTTTATCTCCGGTCTTCCTTTAGACCAGTCGAAAATGCCCTTTCCCGTCTTCTTGCCCAGGGTACCAGCATCAACCTTCTCTTTCATCCATTTAGGCGGCTTAAACTCCGGGGATAACCGCTCAGCAAAGTAAAGAGCACCATGATAGGCAACATCCAACCCCACATAGTCCATCAGCTCGTATGGACCCATAGGCATGCCCACTTTCCTCATTTTAGCGTCGATTTCCTCAGGGGTAGCCCACCCTCTTTCAATTATAGCACCAAGGAGAATTGAATTGGGGGCATTGACCCTGTTGTAAACGAAGCCGATGGAGTCTTTTTCAACTCTGACCGGGACCTTGTTCATCTTTAACGCCAGGTCATAGGCTACCTTCATCGTCTCTTCGCTGGTCTTATCTCCCTTTATGACCTCAACTAGCCTCATCAGGACAGCAGGGTTGAAGAAATGCATGCCAACAACTTTCTCCGGTCTCTTGGTAACCGAGGCAATTTCCGTGATGCTCATATTTGAGGTATTTGAAGCCAGCACGGCATGCTTCGGCGCTGACTCATCCAGCGCCTGAAAAACCTTCTTCTTGATGTCCATAATTTCAGGGGCGGCTTCGATGACAAAATCGGCATCCTTGACGGCCTTGTCTACGTCAACAAAGATCCCAATATTCGCCAGCATTGCCTTCTTGTTCTCTTCCGTGACCTTTTGCTTTTCCACAAGCTTTTCCAGGCTCTCCTTGATCCTGGCAAGCCCCTTGTCGACAAATCTCTGTTCAATGTCCCGCATTGCCACCTTATAACCGCTGAGCAATGCTACCTCGGCAATTCCATGCCCCATATCACCCGCCCCCATGACTGCAATCTTTTTGATGTCTTCTACTTTCATTTCAAAATCCCCTTTCTATATTTTAAGTGCCACATTAGGACGGCTACTCACCTGTGTAAACTGGCTCGCGCTTCTGAATAAATGCTATCATTCCCTCCATAGCGTCCTTTGTCTTTCCAACTCGCTGAGAACCTGCCAACTCAATCTTCAATCCCTCATCAATAGTCGTCTCGAGCCCACGAGCCACCGCATCAAGAATTATCTGTGTGGCAATCGGTGCCTTTTTAGCCAGCGCTTTGGCGAGTTCTTTAGCGTCTTTCATCAGTTCCTCTGGCTTAGACACCTTAGTTACAAGGCCGATATTTAAAGCCTCAGTCGCCCTGATTCTGGTTCCAAGTAGCAGCATCTCAAGCGCTTTAGTCTTCCCAACCAACCTAGGCAACCTCTGTGTACCACCCCAACCGGGTATGATACCCAAGTCAATCTCAGGCTGGCCAACCACCACCTTTTCGGCGTCAACCATTATCCTGAAATGGCAAGCCATCGACAGCTCACAACCACCACCAAGAGCAAAGCCATTCATGGCTGCGATCACAGGCTTGGGGTATTTCTCGATTCGGCTAAATACCTCCTGACCTCTGGACATAGCTTTCTCACCTTCTGGAGTTCCACCCGTTTTTATATCGAAGCCTGCTGAAAAACCCTTTTCGCCAGCACCTGTGATTATTAAAGCTTTTATCGCCTTATCTTTTTCTAATTCAGTTAGAGCTGCGTCGAGCTCGTTAAGGACAGCGAGGTTTATCGGATTAGCCGGTGGACGGTTTAATGTGATCATACCTATGTTCTCTTCTCGTTCAACGATTAAATTCTCATAAGCCATAATACCCTCCTTCTTTGAGAATCTTCAGTGTTGCCATGATTATTTTGGAATCTAATGCTATACCGCCTCCTTTCAACCAAGATTCTTCGAAACGCTATTTACTCACAGAACTTTTAAAATGTTAGCACCTATGACTGTGGCTGTCAACGCTAGATTGGCTTTATGTCAACTGGCAAGTATTGATTTATTGAAGACAGAAACATATACTAAAGGAGAATAAATAAGGAAGGAGGTGACCTTAGATGCCAGAGGTTGAGATTGGTCGAGTAAGCGACTTCTTCGCCAGGCCTGTAGTAGCGGGCATAACACTAACCGACGCCTTAAAAGTCGGCGACAGAATTCATATCAAAGGACACACTACAGACGTTGAACTCACCCTTGAGTCCATGCAGATTAACAACGTTAATGTGACCGAAGGCAAGGCTGGAGATGCTATTGGTGTTAAAGTGCCCGACCGCGTAAGGGCCGGGGACCACGTATACAAGGTTACGTGATATCTTTTTAGCTTCCAATGCTCTTAAGCAGATTCGCCATTTCGATGGCGCTTGACGCTGCCACAAAGCCGCGATTACCTTCTTTAGCTCCAGCTCGCTCTATAGCCTGCTCCAGAGTATCCGCAGTTATTATGCCTTGAATGACCGGTACTCCGCTATCCAGGCTCACCCGGGAGATGCCTCTGTTCACTTCAGAAGCCACATACTCAAAATGAGGTGTACCACCACGAATCACGGCCCCAAGGCAAACAATAGCATTGTACTTGCCGTTTTCTGCTAGCTTCTTAGCTACCAACGGAATCTCTAGACAACCTGGCGTCCAAGCGACATCTATATCCTGCTCGCTAACGCCATGACGCACAAAAGCATCTTTTGCACCATCAAGCAGCCTCGCAGTTATGATTTCATTGAAGCGAGAAACAACCACACCAAATTTCAGCCCCTTCCCTAATAACATGCCCTCGTAGTTCTTAGCCATATAAATACCCTCCTTAACTCACAGGTTAAGCCTCAGTGGCTTCATCTACTTCTAATAGATGTCCCAGCTTTATCTGTTTCGTTTTCAAATATTCCAAATTGTATGGAGTTGGCTGTGTTCTCAAATCCACAGTCTCTACTATGTGAAGTCCGTAGCTCTCCAGCCCGATTACCTTCTTGGGGTTGTTAGTAAGCAAGCGAATTTTATGTAAACCCAAGTCAGCCAAAATCTGGGCCCCAATACCATAATCCCTCAAATCAGCATCGAAACCCAAGGCGATATTGGCCTCCACGGTATCCAAACCCTGGTCTTGGAGAGCATAAGCTCGTAGTTTGTTATGGAAGCCTATACCTCTACCCTCCTGTCGCATGTAAAGAAAGACCCCACGTCCTTCAGCAGCAATCTTTTCCATCGCCAATGTGATTTGGTCACCACAATCGCAGCGTAGACTGCCAAAAACATCACCGGTAAGGCATTCACTGTGAACTCGCACCAGCACCGGTTCGTCACCGGATATATCGCCTCTAACCAAGGCCACATGCTCATCTGGATCAACCTTGCTCCTGTAGGCAATAACGACAAATTCGCCATACCTAGTAGGCAATTTGGCTTCAGCTACCCTTTCCACCAACTTCTCATTTCGACGGCGATAGACTATCAAATCGGCTATACTCACAATTTTAATTCCAAACTTATCTGCCATGACTTCAAGCTGGGGCAAACGGGCCATGGTACCGTCTTCGTTCATAATCTCACAAATAACTCCAGCCGGGTAAAGCCCTGCGAACCTAGCTAAATCCACTATAGCCTCGGTGTGGCCAGCACGCACCAGCACACCACCCTCTCTAGCTCGGATAGGGAACATATGGCCGGGGCGAGCTAAATCCTCAGGCTTAGTGTCGGGATCAAGCACAGCCTTTACAGTTGCCGCACGGTCGTGAGCAGAGATACCACTAGAAGTCTTATGTTTAGCCTCAATAGATATGCCAAAGGCTGTTGAAAACTTGGCGGTATTCTCTTGAACCATCAGTGGGACGCTTAATTCATCTAAGCGATGACCGATTATAGGCAAGCAGATTAGACCACGAGCATGCCTAGCCATAAAATTAATTGCCTCTGGGGTGACCATTTCCGCAGCAATTGCCAGGTCACCTTCATTCTCGCGGTTCTCATCATCAACAATAATTATGAACTTGCCAGCTTTTATATCTTCGATTGCCTCAGGGACAGTAGCAAATCCCATTAAACTTCACCTCGCTTTTAAGAAGCCATGCTCCTCAAGGAAATCCAACGTCAGAACACCACGATTATATCTTTGTTTAAGCCGCTCTACATACTTGGCGATAATGTCCACCTCAAGATTAACTATATCGCCGGGTTTTCTGTTACCCAACGTGGTATGCTCTCGAGTGTAAGTCACCAAAGAAACCGAAAAGGAAAAATCGTCACAGTCAATAACAGTAAGGCTAACACCATCAACAGCGATAAAACCCTTATTCACCATATAAGGCATCAAATGAGCCGGCGCCGAAATTCTGGCAATAACAGCTTCCTCTTCAAGCTGCAATGACAGGACTTTGCCGACATCATCCACATGCCCTTGCACAAAATGACCACCGAAGCGTCCTTCAGCCGACATAGCTCTCTCCAAATTCACCAGCTCTCCGTAATGGAGCCTGCCAAGATTGGCACGTCTAATTGTTTCGGGCATAACATCAACAGAAAAGTTATCCTTGCTTATCGAGGTCACTGTTAAGCAAGCCCCATTGATAGCCATGCTACCACCTGGTTTGGTGTCCTCAAGCACCTTTTTTGCCTCAATAGTCAAGCGCCCAGAGCTAATCCCTCTAACTATACCAATCTCTTCAACTATCCCAGTAAACATTACTATTTGCCACCTACATAGCCACTGATCAAGACGTCATCACCAAATTCAACTATCTTCACCCGATTTAGGCAGAGAGCATCAGCGACCTTTCTAACACCGTTACCACCGACAGCGCTCTTGGCTTCATCCCCACCGATTATGATAGGTGAAACAAAAGCCAGAACTTTATCCACCAGACCACGGTCAAATAACGAACCGAAGAGCCCGCTCCCCCCCTCCACCAAAATACTGGTAACCTCTCGTTTCCCCAAAATGCTTAAAAGCTCCTTCAAATCTATTACACCTTTTTCAGCCGGCAATTCCACAATCTCAGCCCCAGCCTTCCTGAAGCCCTCCGCCGTTTTCGCATTAAAAGGTTTAGCTACAGCAACAAGAGTTTTTCCTGGTTCTTCAAAAACTCGAGCCGATAGTGGTGTCCGACCTCTACCATCAACAATCACCCTTAAAGGCTGCAGCTTAGTCTTACCGCCTTTACCACTGCACCCCCTGGCTGAAAGCTGAGGGTCATCAGCCACTACGGTATTAGCTCCCACCATAATGGCATCGACTATATGACGCAGGTAATGCACAAAGTTCCGGGATTCTTCACCACTTATCCACTTAGAATCGCCATTTTGAGTAGCAATTTTACCATCAAGGCTCATAGCAAATTTGGCAATCACAAAGGGCATACCGGTAGTAATGAACTTAATGTAACCCTCGTTTATCTCCCGAGTTCTCTCCTCATACTGACCGACGAAGGTCTTTATTCCAGCTTCTTCCAATATTCTTAATCCCTTTCCCGAAACCAAAGGATTGGGATCAATCAAAGACATATGAACTTCGGAAATACCAGCATCGATTATAGCCTGGGTGCAGGGTGGTGTGCGTCCATGATGGCAACATGGCTCTAATGTAACATACATCATCGCTCCCTTAGCCCTTGGCCCAGCCTGTCGAATCGCCATTATCTCGGCATGAACAGAACCTGGCGGCTGGGTATGCCCCAACCCCACAACAACCCCATCTCTAACTACCACAGCACCTACCGCCGGATTAGGACTGGTGTAACCTAAGGCTAAACCAGCCAATGATAAAGCGCATTCCATAAAATCTTTAGGACGAGCTAACATTTATGACCCCTTCACAAAATCCTCATGATACTTACTGGCAGTCGGCTCAATCTGACCTTGATATTTACTCCCCAACTCAGCTGCCCCATACAACCTGTCCACAGGAGAGGTTAGCCTAAGAAAAGAGATTTGTCCAATCTTCATCTTATAATAAAGAGTAATCGGCAATTTGGCAACATTGGATAGCTCGATGGTAAGGTGTCCCTGCCAACCCGGGTCAACATAACCAGCGGTTGAGTGGATTAGAAGCCCAATCCTCCCCAGAGAGCTCTTCCCCTCAAGCCTTCCAACTATATCATCAGGCAGAGTAATCGACTCCAAAGTGCTGGCCAGGACAAACTCACCAGGATTAAGGAAGAAAGCATTATCCTCATCAAGTTCCACAACTTCATTCAAGTGATCCGGACTACGCCTGATATCTATGTAGGCAGGATGCCGTTGTGGCTTAAAGACAAGAAGCTTTTTATCTAAATGAAGGTCAACACTAGCCGGCTGGATGCAACTTGGGATTAGAGGCTCAATAATAATCCTACCTCTGGCGATCTCGTCTTTAATTGTCCTGTCACTAAGCACCATAGCTTTGAATCACATTGTAGCATCAAGCTTCTTTAAAGCGCAAACAAAGAGGTAATGAGAGTGTCTATCAATGAACCGTTCTCGCCGTAGCTGCGACCCTTTAAAGTCGCCTTTTTATAGCGAGGCTAAAGCCTCACCCCTACATTGGTAGCCAATCTCTCTCCATTATCATTGACAGCTACCGTCATAGATGCTAACATTTGACAAGCCTGAGCCACCTAGACAAACTACAGCTTGCCTGTTGGGACGCTGAGGCGAAAATGCGTGATGTCATACCGCCTCAAATAAATCCTCAACGTGCACAAAAAGAAACTATGAAAACACCTGCATTCAACTGTAGCCACAAGATGGATAGAAAAATGCTTCGCTAGAAGGTACACGATGGAGGTAGAAGCACTAAGAGCTTTCATAGACTCAAAGTTCCAAGTCCCCGTAGTTGAGGGCGAGGATAAGCTCTGCTCGCTGGAGCAAGCCATAAGAAGGCATGTGAAAAAGGGGATGGCCATCCATTTCGCCGGAAGAGGTGGAGCCTTATTCTACCAGCTCGTAAGGGAATTCTGGGGGAAAAATCCAGATTTCACCCTTATAAGCAATGGTGTTAGTGTAACCGTGCTCGCCTTAATTCAAGGAAAACTGGTAAAGAAAATCATAACTAGTTACGCCGGTGATGTTTATCCATCACCCGGACCAAACCCCGTTATTCAAAAAGCTTATCTGTCTGACGAGGTGGAGTTCGAGAACTGGACGATGCTTACCATCCCACAAAGACTTCTGGCTGGAGCAATGGGATGGGGGTTCACCCCCACCAGGTCACTCGTGGGCAGCTCCATGGAGGAGGAAAACAAAGAATCGTTTACCGTCATAGCTGACCCATTTGACCCCGGGAAGAAAATTGGGCTGATGAAAGCTTTAAGACCTGATATAGCCTTAGTTCATGGCGTCGCTGCAGACCGCTGCGGGAATTTAATAATGACCTATCCCTTGGGACCCGATGTCTTTGGGGCTTGGGGGGCGAAAAACGGAGTTATAGTTAGCGCTGAGAAAACTGTCCCCACAGAATATATACGCAGACACTCACATCTAGTCCGAATCCCATCATATATGGTCAAGGCAGTATGCGAGGTGCCTTACGGGGCTCATCCCGGCGGAATGACAAACTGTGGATTACCCGAATTCGAGCATTACTTCGACGACTACGATTTTGTTATTGATGTTAGGGAAGCCTCAAGGAATGAGGAAAAATTCTTAAAGTGGATAAAAAATTGGATCCTGGATTGTAAGGACTACAACGAGTACCTTTCAAAAGTTGGTAGAGACAGGCTCCTTTACCTGAAAGGGAAGGCTAATTCTGACTCGTGGAAAGCTGAAATAACGGCTGAAATACCAACGATCGATTTCAATAGGCAAGCAAACCCGGCGGAGAAGATGGCTATAACTGCCGCTCATATCATAGTTGACAAATTCATCATGGGAGAATATAAGACTATATTAACTGGTGTAGGACTCTCGAACTTAGCTGCCTGGCTAGCTATCCATAGACTTAAAGAAAGAGGCTATGACGTAGATATAATGGCTGAGATAGGCATGTACGGCTATTTGCCAAAAGCGTCAGACCCAACCATATTCAGCTACTATTGCATGCCGACATGTAAGATCCTGAACAATATAGAGACAATGCTTGGCGTCTTTGTCAGCGGTCCATCAAATCAATGCATCGGTATCTTAGCAGCGGGCCAGGTGGATAAATTCGGAAATATAAACTCGACAAAAATTCCGGGTGTAACATACCTAGTAGGTTCTGGAGGAGCCAACGATATAGCTACCAACAATAGGGAAACAGTAGTCGTGATTAACTCGGGCAAGTTGAGGCTAGTGGAGAAAGTGCCGTACATCACCTGCCCTGGGAAAAATGTAAAGACGCTGGTCACAGATGTCGGCGTCTTCGAAAAGATTGGAGACAAGGAAACCTTTACGCTGACAGCCTATATTCCTTCCAAGGCAAACCAAAAGGCAGAAGAAGCCGTAGCCGAGATAAAGGAAAAAGTCGGCTGGGAACTCGACGTTGCCCCTAATTTAAAGAAGACCGAGCTGCCGACCAAAGAAGAATTAACCTTACTGAGGCTGTTTGACCCTAAAAGATTCTTCACAGGGTCGTAAGTTATGTTTTAGATTGGAGCTGTTGCATAAATTTAGAGATTGTTACAGGCAAGGAGGTGAGCTGAATACTAGTAAGTCAAGGTAAAAGTATTATCCCAAAGTTAAAAGGTAAGAAGCCAGATGTCTTGAAGTAAGAAGCAAAGGAGGTAGGAGTATATGACAGAAATCTTGGTTTGGAGGAGTTGGGAAAACATAATTCGGCGCTTTGCCGAGAAAGGAGTCCACAAGGTATGTCTGCAAGAGTAGCTATTATAGGTGTAGGCTACACCCCCTTCAGAACAATAACCCCAGATGTCTCCTTTAAGGAAATGATGTTTGAGGCAGCATTCAAAGCCTATGAGGATGCTGGGGTCTGCCCTAGAAACGACATTGATAGTTTCATAAACTGCGCTGAGGATTTTACCGAGGGTAGAAGTATTTTTGACATCCATGTCCCTGACAATATAGGCGCAGTTCTCAGGTCTATTCATACTATTTGCCATGATGGTATTGTGGGGTTAATCGGTGGTTACATGTTGATAAGCACCGGTCAATTCAGCATAGTAGCCATAGAATCCCACAGTAAACTATCTAACATGCTCACCCTTGATTATCTGGTTGCCCATGCACTAGATCCTGTGTGCAACAAGCCACTGAAACAAAACGCTAACTATATCGCTGGAATGGAAATGAATCGCTACTTATGCGAGACCGGAACAACAAGAGAACAGTGTGCCGCAGTTTGTGTCAAAAACAAGAGGAATGCCATCGATAACCCACTGGCTTCCTACGGCGATCGGATAACAGTGGAAGATGTACTTAAGTCAGAAACAACGTTCTATCCACTGAGCTGTTTAGACACCAGTGCCCCGACTGATGGCGGGATTGTTATGGTTTTAGCCTCAGAACAAAAGGCTAAAGCCCTTACCAAGAAGCCGATCTGGATACGAGGCTTCGGTTGGTGCTCCGATACTCCTAGCCTTGAAACTAGAAGCTGGGGAGAGGCAACCTATGCTCGACTGGCAGCCGAAATGGCCTATAAGATGGCAGATATAAAATATCCTCGAAAGGAAATAGATATGGCCGAAATAGACGATGCTTTCTCCTATAAAGAGCTTCAGCACATGGAAGCTCTGAAGCTATGTCACAAAGGTGAGGCTGGTGCCATGGTAGAAGAAGGAGCCACCGAAAGAGAAGGTGAGCTGCCGGTTAACGCGTCCGGAGGTAGTCTCGGTGTTGGCTGGATGAGCGAAGCCACCGGATTGCAGCGTGTCCTAGAGATAGTACTTCAATTACGCGGTGAAGCTGGAAAAAGGCAGGTGCCTAATGCTAGTGTCGGATTAGCTCAATCGTGGCGAGGCATCCCAACCACCAGCGGCGCCGTGATGATATTAAGCAATGAATGAAAGGAGAAAAAGATGAGTATGCGCAAAGTAGCCATAGTTGGCGCTGGAATGACCAAGTTCATGCGCCGAGCACTGGAAACAGGGCAGGAATTAGCCTGGCAAGCAAGCAAAATGGCTCTTGATTCCTGCGGTCTTACTATAAACGACATAGATTCCGTGGTTATCGGAACAGCGCCAGATGCCTTCGATATGGTCCACATGAAGTCGGAGTATCTTACTCCTGGCTGTGGTGCCTGGCGCAAGCCCAGCATGAGAGGCTTTGTTGGTGGTGGCACCGGTGTCTTCTCAGTTTGCCAGGGCTGGTACTTTGTCGCTTCAGGTCTCTTTGATACTTGTCTAGTAGTCGGCGAAGAAAAGATGTCCTCATGTATGCCCCATCCTCAAGCTGCCTTTGTTACTTGCTGGGACCAGTTCACTGAGAGCCCTCTGGGCGCAAGTCTTCTCTGGTTTTTTGCCTGGGAGATGAACCGCTATATGAACGCACATGGCATTACCGAGAGAGAGATTGCCCTGGTATCGGTCAAAAACAAGAAGAATGCTCTTGGACATCCCTGCGCTCAGCTTGCAGCTGAAATTACCGTAGACGATGTCATGAACTCAGAGATTATGGCATGGCCGGTAAAACGTCTTGATGTCAGCCCGACCAGCGACGGAGCTGCAGTCTTAGTACTGGCTTCGGAGAATGTTGCCAGGAGGATTACCGACAAGCCAGTCTGGATCGAGGGCGTCGGCTGGTGTCTGGACAGTATGTACGTCGGCCAGCGTGACCTCTACTATCCAAAATACGTAGAGGTTGCAGCTCGAATGGCTTACGACATGGCAGGGATTACAGAACCAAGCAAGGAAATCCACATCGCCGAGCCATATGACCCCTTCGACTATAAGGAGCTTCATCACATAGAGGGGCTTCTTCTCTGCGGCAAGGGTGAAGCTCCAAAGCTTCTTGCTGACGGCTACTTCAACCGAGACGGCAACCTGCCAACCTCCCCATCTGGCGGGCTTTTAGGTGTTGGCAATGCCATTGCCGCTTCTGGAGTAATGAAAACAGCCGAGCTCTTTTGGCAATTGCGTGGCGAAGCCGGAAAGAGACAGGTACCGGGCAAACCTAAGAAGGGTGTTGCCCAGGCTTGGGGAGACGAGATGCAGGTAGGCACCGTTGTCGTAGTAGGAATTTAAGGAGGGAAAAATGACTGAGAAAATCAAAGAATGGCCAGGAACAGCTTTAAGCGATGCTGACATAAGGGAAAAAAGGGTCCTAGTTACAGAGTGGAAACCCAACCTTAAGTATGCCTGGGATACCGGAATTGGTTACGGCAGATACTTCGCTGAGCTAAAGAACGGTAGGATTGTCGGCACGAAATGCCATAAGTGTCACCGGGTATTGCTGCCAGCCAGGGCCTTCTGCGAGTTGTGCTTTCGGACAGTAGATGAATGGGTCCACCTTAAAGATACTGGTACGGTCAATACCTTCTCTATTGCCTATACCGATACCATGGCCAACCGGATAAAGGAACCACAAATCCCAGCAATGATTGAGGTCGACGGCTCTGGGGGTGTAGGCATAATGCACCTGCTGGGTGAAGTTGACCCCAAGAAGGTGAAGATTGGCATGAAGGTTAAAGCTGTGTGGAAACCGAAGGCGCAACGTGAGGGAGCAATCACTGACATCAAATACTGGAAACCATTGTAGGAGGCGAACATGTCACCTTTAGAGAAAGTTATTCAAGTTAGCCAAACCCAACCTTTGCACGGAGAAGTTCCGGTATATGGACAGTATACCTTTGGTATTGCCGGAGAACGGTTTTTCAGGGAAATCAAGGACAACGCCAGGATTATGGGGACAACTTGTAAGAACTGTAACTTAACTTACGTTCCAGCCCGTCTCTTCTGCGAGCGATGCTTCAATAAGATAGAAAATTGGGTGGAGGTAAGCAAGAGGGGGATAGTGCATACCTACACGCTCGCTTACTTGGATCTGGATGGTTCCAGGCTGGACGAGCCAGTAATTCTGGCTATGGTTCAGCTTGATGGTGCCTGTGGCGGACTGGTCCACAGGCTGAGCGAAGTGGCGCCTGATAAAGTAAAAATCGGCATGCCCGTAGAAGCAGTATTTGAAACCAAAGGAAAGCGAACTGGCTCTATCTTGGACATAAAATATTTCAAACCGTGCTAAAGACGATTACCTGCTCTTGGCGTGCCGCAAATTAAGAGGCTGTCCGAAAACTCTAAGTGACAATTTTTCTCTCCACTTTGTGGGAAAAGTTATAGCTACATTGGTGATACACATTAAACATGTAGACCCGAGGCTTTAGCCTCGGGAACCCGACCCTAAAGGGTCGGGGCTACATTTTCAGACAACCTGTTAAATACTGCCGCAAAGGCAAAAGTAGGAAATCAGCGTCTCTTGACAGGAAGGGCGGACAGCTAGTAATGGGACCATGTGATGGAATTATAGCTATAGAGCTAGGGGACTTTC
Source organism: Chloroflexota bacterium (assembly GCA_016865855.1). Lineage (GTDB taxonomy): Bacteria > Chloroflexota > Dehalococcoidia > GIF9 > UBA5629 > 9FT-COMBO-48-23. The sequence continues at coordinate 16,038 of VGNX01000040.1, forward strand.
AGACTGCACCAGGCGCTGGGGCTATTTTAGGAGACTTCGGAGCCAATGTCATCAAGGTTGAGGACCCCGTTCACGGTGACACTTTTCGTGGCCTTTATTCGTGGAGTGAGCAACGCGTACAAACCGGTGGACGGCACATAGGCTTTGAAACCTCTAATCGGAGCAAAATAGGGGTAACTCTCAACCTTAGACACAAGAAGGGGAAGGAGATTTTCTACAAACTTATCGTCAAAGCAGGTATCTTCTACACGAACTATCGTGAGAAGATATTGCGAGAGCTAGTTACTAATTATAAGACGCTATCTAAAACGTGCTCTCCCTAGCCCCCTACCTTATTTCACCAGTAGAGACTACATCAAAGCTGCAAAATGCTCAAGTACTCCCTATTTGAATTTTAGGGTATGCCCTATTTCCGAAAACAGCGCTTCGTCAAACTTTGCCAGCAAACCAACAGTAGCTACTGTAACCACTACCCATTTATCAGCCTTCACAGCTCCAAGGGAGAAGGCATCAAGTGCCATTGGAGCCGCCGGGTGTTTGAATTTGTATACAGCCTGATAAGCCTTAGTGCCGTCGGCGAGCTTTGTCTCACTCTCCGTTTTAATTTTAACCTCTGCGCCACCAGCACCACTGATTGCTGCATTGAGCGCATCAGCAAAAGCGGCGCCTTCCACAACACTGATAAATATATTCGGGACCTGTGCTGGCGCTGCAGCATAAAAGACGGTTACTCCTGTGGCTGGCTGCTCTACCCATTCCTTAGGGTATTTCACAGAGAAACCAGGGTCTGCATTCACATACTCAGCAGCCTCGAACGATAGAGCCGCTGGTTCTCCGGGTGGAGCCGGCGGTTTCTCCGTCTCAGTCGGTTTCGGGCACGTGCATGCCGGCAAGGTAAGGCCTAGAACAAGCAACATGGCAATAAACAGCACCGCGAATTTGTATTTTTTGTTCAACATGACACCTCCTTTAAAA
>VGNX01000041.1 GCA_016865855.1 Chloroflexota bacterium
CGGCTCTATACGGGCCACATCAAAATCGCCACTGGGTTCAAATTCTCCGAGCACTAACATATCGCATCCTGAAGATATAACTGTGACGCCCATCCATGATTCACACCGACCAACAGTTGACAGTAACGGAGGGTAATGCAGCTTGACAAGAGAAAGACAGTCTGCTACATTAAGGCATAATTGAATATTGTAAAGGCTGGGAACGAGACTAGTAGGCTTCCAGCGAAGCTCAGAGAGCCGGGGAAGGTGTGAGCCGGTGCTAGCGCAGAGGTCGAATGGACTCGGGAGCTGCAAACCGAAAGGGAGTTCCCCAAGTAGACTTTGACGGAAAGGACACCGTTATCGGAGTCCAGGGTATTGCCTCAGAATATTGAGGCCGTACCTGAATGAGATGATTGCCTTAAGATAACAGGCAATCAATTAGGGTGGTACCGCGAATGAAAACCTCTCGCCCCTATGGGTGAGAGGTTTTTTATTACGAGATTGTCGGAGGCCAAATGTATTATCCAACACTAGAAGAAATCAAAAAGCAAAAGAAGGGTGGCAACCTAATACCTATTTACCGTGAAATCGTTGCTGACCTGGAGACGCCTGTCTCGGCATTCTTAAAGATTAGCCGTGGCGGCTATTCTTTCCTCTTAGAAAGTGTCGAAGGTGGCGAACGGCTAGCTCGCTATAGCTTCATAGGTACAGAGCCGTACCGGGTGCTAGCCACCAAGGCGGAGGATAAGGTCAATCCTCTTCCGCTTATTGCTGAAGAGCTAAAGAAATACAAAATGGTACCGTCTATTGACCTCCCCAGATTTTGTGGCGGTGCCGTGGGTTATCTCAGCTACGAGACGGCAACCTGTTTTGAGGAATTACCATCTCCTGCCAGTGACCCCCTGGGACTACCTGAATCCTTGTTTATGTTCGTGGATACCATGCTTGTCTTTGACCACGTAACCCATAAGATTAAAGTTTTGAGCCATGTTCATCTTGACGGGAACATAGAGCAAGCCTATCAAAGTGCCGTGGACAAGATTGATAACCTTATAGATAGGTTGAGCCATGCGCTTGAACCAAGCCAAAACAAAAAGGCCACCATCCCCCCCAAAACCAACTACAACCTCTCCTCAAACTTTTCTAAGGATGAGTTTGAAGCCGGTGTGCAGAAAGTAAAGCAGTATATCACCTCTGGGGAAGCTATTCAGGTGGTGTTATCCCAACGTTTAGCTCAGCGTACTGATGCTGCACCCTTTGAAATCTACAGAGCGCTACGCACCCTGAATCCCTCTCCATACATGTTCTTTCTCGATTTTAAGGACTTTTGCATTATCGGGGCTTCCCCCGAGATTCTGGTAAGGGTAGAGGATGGTATTGTGATGACTCGCCCCTTGGCTGGCACCAGACCAAGAGGGAAAAGCCCAGATGAGGATATGGCACTAGAGCAGGAGCTCCGCAGTGACGAGAAGGAACGTGCTGAGCATATCATGTTGGTGGACTTGGGGCGAAACGATATCGGGCGTGTGAGTGAGCCGGGTACGGTCGAGGTTAGTGACTTGATGGATGTGGAACGTTACTCTCACGTGATGCACCTGGTCACCCATGTGCAGGGCAAGCTAAGGCGCGACCTGAATACCTTCGATGCTCTACAAGCTTGCTTTCCTGCGGGTACTGTGTCCGGGGCTCCGAAAATCCGGGCGATGGAAATAATCGCCGAACTCGAAACTGAGAAAAGAGGGGCTTACGCCGGAGCCGTAGGCTATTTCTCATTGTCAGGCAACATGGATATGGCTATAGCCATAAGAACCATGGTAGTTACAAAGGGAACTGCCTACGTCCAGGTTGGATGTGGGATTGTCTACGACAGTATACCGGAACGCGAGTATCAAGAAACCATGAGCAAGACTCAGGCGCTACTTAAAGCTATTAACCAAGCTGAGAATCCAGGACAGGTAACTGGGAGGAGCTATGCTGCTATTGATTGATAACTATGACAGCTTCACCTATAACCTTTTTCAATACCTGAGTGAATTGGGTGAGAAGGTGGTGGTGATGCGCAATGACCAGGCAACTCTTGAGGAAGTTGAAAGGATGAAGCCTCAACGGATAGTCATCTCGCCGGGACCTTCTACGCCGCTGCGAGCTGGTATCTCCAATGATATTATCCGACATTTTGGTTCCAAGTTGCCCATACTCGGCGTCTGCCTGGGACATCAGTGCATCGGTTATAGCTACGGTGCATCTATTGGGCGAGCCAAAGCGATTATACATGGCAAGTCATCCCTTATATATCACAGCAACCACGGAGCACTTGCTGGGCTATCTAATCCCTTCTCTGCTATTCGCTATCACTCGTTGGTGGTGAAACGTGATGGACTTCCTGGCTGCCTTGAAATAACAGCCTGGACGGATGATGGCACGATTATGGGTCTGCGACATCGCCAACATCCGGTAGAAGGAGTTCAGTTTCACCCTGAATCATTTATGACTCAAGCGGGGAAGGACATATTGAGAAATTTTCTAATGGGAGGTAGAACAAACCATGATTAAGGAAGCTATCGCAGCCTTAGTAGCTGGATGCTCACTTACTACGGAGCAAGCGGCACAGGTCATGCGAGAGATAATGGAAGGTAAGGCTACCCCAGCTCAATTAGGTGCCTTCATCACTGCACTCAGACTCAAGGGGGAGACAGTGGATGAAATCATCGGCCTAGCCAAGACTATGAGGGCTAAGGCCATTCCCGTGAGTACCGACGGGCTGGTTGTGGACACTTGCGGAACCGGCGGCGATGGTTCACATACCTTCAACATCTCAACGGCGGCTGCCTTCGTTGCTGCTGGAGCCGGGCTTAAGGTAGCCAAGCATGGCAATCGTGCCATAAGCAGCCAATGTGGTAGTGCCGATGTCTTAGAAGCCTTAGGAGTCAGGATTGACCTTAATGCAGAGCAAGTGCAGAGATGCCTAGAGGAAGTAGGGATGGGTTTCATGTTCGCTCCAATATTCCACCCGGCCATGAAACATGCTGCGGCTCCCCGACGCGAAATTGGAATTCGCACTGTATTTAATATCCTCGGTCCACTTACTAACCCAGCCGGCGCCAAAGCTCAAGTGCTGGGTGTAGGTGATGAGTCGCTGATAGGGAAGCTGGCATTGGTGCTTCAGGGGCTAGATTGCCAGCATGCCTTGTTAGTCCACGGTGAGGATGGCTTGGATGAGATAACGATCACGGGCAAGACTCACATTTGTGAACTCAAAAATGACCGTATCGAACGCTATGCCGTCAGTCCCGAGGACTTCGGTCTATCTAGGGCTAGCTCGGACAGTATAAAGGGTGGTGACATTAAAGCAAATGCTGACTTTTTGCGTAATATTCTAGCCGGTGCCTTAGGTCCACAGCGAGACGTAGTGTTGATGAACGCAGCCGCCACGCTAGTAGTTGGAGGTAAGGTAAAAACGCTCCAGCAAGGAGTAGCCATAGCTAAAGAAGTAATTGGCAATGGCAATGCCTCGGCAAAACTAGACCAGCTAATTGAGTTCAGTCGAAACTTAGGCTAAGGGAAAATGATTCTTAATGAGATAGTGTCACACAATTTACAAGAACTTGAGCTTAAGAAGCGCAGCCTCCCTATGACAGAGCTACGAAGGATGGCATTGCAGCAGCCTCCACCTCTCAATTTCGCTTCAGGTCTCTGCGGAGAGAGAATTCGGCTAATTGCCGAGGTGAAGAAAGCATCTCCATCTAGGGGCATCATTCGTCCTGACTTCGACCCGGTGGAGATAGCCCAAATATATGTTGACAATGGTGCTTCAGCGATATCAGTATTAACCGAAACCAGATACTTCCAGGGCAGCATTAACCACTTAGCGGACATTAGGAACGCACTGCGCAAGAAGCTACCTCTTCTGAGAAAGGATTTCATTTTCGAACCCTACCAGATTTACGAATCCCGAGCTTACGGTGCTGATAGTCTGTTGCTCATCGTGGCTATTTTGAAGCCCACAAAGCTGCAGGAATTACTACAGTTAAGCCATGAGCTACACATGAGCTGTCTGGTTGAGGTACACAATGAAGCTGAGGTCGAAATTGCCCTGAAGAGCGAAGCCAAGATTATCGGCATCAATAACCGTGATCTAACCACCTTTAGCGTGGACCTTGCTAACACTGAGCGGCTACGGCCGCTTATCCCGCCAGACCGAATAGTAGTCAGCGAAAGCGGCGTAAAAGAGCACAAGGACATTGAAAGGTTAAGACAATTGGGTATTAATGCAGTCATCGTCGGCGAATCTCTGATGTCGGCACCTGACATTGCAGCCAAGATGAGAGAGTTATTGTGACCAAGATTAAGATTTGCGGGCTATCCGAGATACAGCACGCTTTGGCAGTGGCTAAAGCTGGTGCTGATTTCTTAGGGCTGGTCTTCGCCCCCAGTCGGCGGCAGGTCTCCATTGAAAAAGCACTACAGGTGGTTAAAGCAGTCCATGCTCTGAGGCCTCATCTGGTTGTGGTCGGTGTCTTTGCCAATTCAACAGCTGACGAAGTGAACAGAATTGCCGACTACTGTAATCTGGGCTGGGTACAGCTCAGTGGGGACGAAACATGGGACTACTGTCAACAGATTGAGCGACCAATTATCAAAACTGTCCATGTCTCAAGTACCAAGACGCCCGAGGAAATCGTTTCTGAAATAGCTATGGGATATCGGCTATTGCCCCGACAGGATTTTGTTTGCCTTGTCGATTCAAAGGTGGGAGACACTTACGGCGGGACAGGACAAGCTTTTGATTGGAAGCTAGCAAAAGAGGTATCGGCCAGGTTTTCAGTTATTATCGCTGGAGGACTGACTCCTGCCAATGTTAGCCAACTGGTCAAAGAAGTTCAGCCCTGGGGAGTCGATGTCTCTACAGGTATAGAGAGCCACGGCCAGAAAGATGTGTCAAAGATCGTTGCCTTCATTGAAGCAGTGAGGAATGTGGAAGCAAATGTCAGTCAATCTTCTCAAGACGGATGAATTTGTTCTTGACCAAAGGAGGTTGTTCATTGCTACCTGATAATAGAGGATACTTTGGGCATTATGGAGGACGCTTTGTCCCTGAGACCCTGGTACCGGTGTTGGATGAGCTGGCAGCAGCCTATGAGGAGGCTAAAGCTGACGCTTCTTTCTGGGCTGAGTTTGATTTGCTGTCTCGTGACTACTCGGGAAGGCCGACATCGCTCTACCTAGCAGAAAGGCTGAGCAGGCACTGTGGTGGTGCCCAGATTTTTCTAAAGAGGGAGGACCTAGCGCATACCGGTGCCCACAAAATTAACAATGCGCTAGGGCAGGGCCTCCTTGCCCGGAGAATGGAAAAGCATCGAATCATTGCCGAGACTGGGGCTGGACAGCATGGCGTGGCTACTGCCGCTGTCTGTGCCAAGCTGGGGCTGGAGTGCATCGTCTATATGGGTGAGGAGGACATGCGTCGCCAATCACTTAATGTCTTCCGGATGAAATTGATGGGCGCTGAAGTCAGGCCTGTTTCTGTAGGTAGCCGAACACTGAAGGACGCTATCAATGAGGCGATGAGAGACTGGGTGACTAATGTTGGAAATAGCTACTATCTTCTGGGCTCAGTGGTTGGCCCTCATCCCTATCCGGCAATGGTGCGCGACTTTCAATCGGTAATAGGTAAGGAAACCAGAGCGCAGATTCTGGCTAGATGTAACCGCCTGCCCGATTATATAATTGCTTGCGTTGGCGGTGGCAGTAATGCCATTGGTATTTTCTATCCCTTTTTGAACGACGAGAATGTCAGGCTTATCGGCGTGGAAGCTGCGGGGAAGGGACTAAAGACCGGTAAACATGCCGCTTCACTTGCAGCGGGAACAATAGGGGTTTTACATGGAACAAAGTCTTATGTTCTTCAAGACAGTAATGGGCAGATTAAGGAGACACATAGTATCTCTGCCGGGCTGGACTACCCTGGTGTTGGTCCTGAGCACAGCTACCTCAAGGACACCGGGCGTGCCAACTATGTCGCCATAGACGACAAAGAAGCACTTGAGGGATTTCAATTGCTGTGCAGTGTTGAAGGCATTGCCCCAGCCCTTGAACCAGCTCACGCCGTATTCTATGCCGCCAAGATGGCAAGTTCGCTAGAAAAAGAACAAATCATCGTCGTAAACTTGTCAGGGCGCGGCGACAAAGATATGGATATCGTAATCGAAGCACTGGGATTGAAGCGGTGACTCGTATTTCTTCCGTCTTTCAATCAGGTCATGCGGCTCTTATAACCTACATCACCGTGGGCTATCCTAGCATTGAGGCGACTTTGAAGGTTGTTCCCCTTCTTGCCGACAGTGGCTGCGATATAGTGGAACTGGGGATACCTTTCTCTGACCCCCTGGCTGACGGTGTTACCATTCAGAAGGCGAGCTTTTACGCTCTGAAGAACGGCATTACAACTAAGCTGTGTCTGGAAATAGCCAAGGAGTTAAGCCAAAAGGTTAAGATACCTTTAGTGTTTATGACCTATTTTAATCCAGTATCTTGTTATGGCCTTGAAGAATTCTGCAGTGCCTGTTCTAGGTCTGGTATCAATGGTCTAATCATCCCTGACCTTCCACCAGATGAAGGCTCGCAACTGGAAGCCATTAGCCGAAGACAAGGGCTCGACCTCATCTATCTCCTAGCCCCGACCAGCACTGAAGACCGGATCAGACTGGTGGCTGAGAGATCTGGTGGCTTCATATACCTAGTTTCTGTAACCGGCGTTACGGGCACTAGAGACGATCTCCCTTCGAGCTTGGACAAGTTTGTCGCCAAAGTTCGGAGGGTAGCTACCCAGCCCCTTTGTATTGGATTCGGCATATCTAACCCAGAGCAGGCAAGACAGCTAGCTAAGATAGCCGATGGGGTCATTGTAGGCAGCCGGGTAATCCAGCTTATGGAAATTGACGATGACTTCACATCAGTTGTCAATTTCGTAAAGGAATTGAGGCATGCCCTTGATAAATCACATTAATAAAGAGGCTGCAATTATGGCCATGACGAGCAGCTTTGTCAGATGATAAGGGAATGGGCAAATGGTATCTATCGGAACAGCCTCAGACAGAGCCGGAGGACGAATCAAAACATAATATAGGCACGGTACGCCATCAAGAAAAAATAGGCTGGGTTTCTTGACGTCTTTCTATGGTCTTTGGCTACAATCAGATATCAAGCATGGTAAACGGCAAACTGAACCGTCACCACAGTTCTGTAAACAAAATTCCTGTATAATAAGGAAAACAGCAAACCGAAGCAGGAGAGTTGAAAAATGGAAAACGTATTAGTTGTAGGTGCCGGTTTTATGGGCTCTGGCATTGGACAGGTGTGCGCTCAGGCAGGCTGCAAGGTTCATCTGATGGACGTCAAAGCTGCCGCCTTGGACAAGGCTATGGGTGAGATCAAATGGTCACTAGACAAGCTGGGCAGCAAGGGACTCCTTAAAGACCCTCCCCAAAAAATTCTGGAGCGGATAACCCCCGAGCATGACCTCAGCAGTGCTGCCAAAGTATCATGGGTAATAGAGGCCGCCCTGGAAATAGAAGCCCTCAAAAAGCAAGTCTTCAAAGAACTTGACCGCCTTGCCTCACCAAAGACCCCGTTGGCCTCAAACACATCAACCATACCCATCACCCGCATAGCCAAGGCAACACAGCACCCGGATAGGGTTCTCGGCCTTCACTTCTTCGGGCCTGTTCCTCTCATGGGTTTAGTAGAGGTGATAAAAGGAGAGAAGACTTCCACCGCGGTATTCGAGCAAGGTGTGGCTTTCGTCAAATCCCTTGGCAAGACACCAGTCCGAGTACAGAGAGACATACCCAGTTTCGTAATGAACCGTATCTTCTCCGCTGCCTTCCGTGAGGCCGTGGACTTGGTAGCTGAAGGGATAACAACCCCTGAAGATGTGGATATAGGTATGCGGCTGGGCTACGGCTGGAATGCCGGCCCTTTCGAAATCGCCGATAATGCCGGACTGGACACCTATGCCCTTATTGGGCAAACCTTGAAAGCTTTGGGAGAGGAAAACCTGATGCCTCGTTCTGACCTGATTGAGCGGATGGTGAAAGAAGGTCGCTTGGGCCGAAAGGTTGGGAAGGGTTTTTACCGCTATACCCCAGAGGGCAAACGCCTTCCCTGGGAACCTAAAGGCAATGGATAAAACTAATGCCTAAAGAGGCTACGAAACTGCCGTTTGAAAAAGACCTGGAAGAGCTGAAACGAAGAAGACATCAAGCCCTACAGATGGGCGGGCCGGAGAAAGTCAAGCGGCAACGCGAGCAAGGGAAACTAACCGCTCGTGAGCGCATCGAGCTACTTATGGACCCCGGCACCTTCCAGGAATATGGTTTGCTGGCAACCCATCAGAGTCACCGCCCTGAGATGACGGATAGAATCACGCCAGCAGATGGCGTTATCACAGGATTTGGTCGGATTGATGGCCGAAGAGCTGGCGTCATTGCCGAAGATTTCACCGTTCTAGGCGGGTCTGAGGGGATAACCCACGCTATGAAAAAGATACGGATGGTGGAGATAGCCACACAAGAACGCGTGCCCCTTGTCTGGCTACTCGACGGCGCTGGGGCTCGAGCCGAGGAGTTCATCGGAGAAGGTCTCCCCGCCGTCTTCCATCATCTCATAATCGCCAGAATGTCCGGCGTTGCTCCTCAGGTTGGCGTGGTTATGGGACCCTCTGCCGGGGACTCTTCACTAGTAGGTAGCCTTCTTGAGTTCATCATTATGGTCAAGGGTACTGGAATGCTGGCAGCAGGCGGGCCTCCCATAGTGCTGACAGCCACCGGTGAACAGGTAAGTAAGCAAGAGCTAGGCGGAGTCGAAGTGCACTGCGTCATTTCCGGCGTCGCCGATAACCCCGCCGAAGACGACAAAGACGCTATACTCGTAGCCAAACGTTACCTCGCATATCTCCCGAGCAATGCGTGGGAATATCCCCCATCGGTGCCTCCTAATGATGACCCGGAAAGAAAGGATGACGAGCTGGTGGAGATTCTGCCAAGCAACCCGCGTCAGCCTTACGATATGAAGCGCATCATCAACTGCATCGTTGATAAAGGCAGCTTCTTCGAGATCAAACCGCTTTTCGCCCCGATGATGATTACGGGTCTGGCCCGAATGAACGGACACCCGGTGGGCATTGTGGCTAACCAACCACTAGCTTATGCCGGCGCTATCACCGCCAAGGCCGCCCAAAAGGAGCGCCACTTCATTGATTTATGCTCAGCTTATCACATCCCTCTCGTGTTTTTGGTGGATGTCCCAGGTGTAATGACAGGCCCAGAGTCGGAGCGAGAAGGAGCCTTGCGGTATGGTTTAGCCGTGGCCTATTCGCTTGCCTGGGCCAATGTCCCAAAGATTACGGTAGTCATACGTAAAGCGTTTGGCTTCGGCGGCTGCGCCATGTGCGGATATGGAGCTGGGCAGACGCTTACTCTTGCCTGGCCAACGGCCGATTTCGGTTCCCTGCCCATGAGCGGTGGATTGCTTGCAGCCTATGGTGCCGAACTCACTGCAGCAAAAAACCCGGAGACCCTCAAAAAACAACTGGAGGAGGCATACAAGAAATACTGCGGAGCCTATCCGGCCGCGGCCATCTTCAATGTGGACGATGTCATCGATCCACGTGAAACCAGACCGAGAATCATCCGTGCATTAGACCTGGCTTTGAGTCGCCGCTCTGTCCCGCCATCACCGGTGATGAGACACGGCGTGATGCCATGAGGGATTTTTCGCACTGACTAGCTTATTGTGACAGACTCCACGGATGTCAAACTATTATCGATCGATGCAGCTTAAGCATTCTTCTCAGCCAGGTCGCCTGCCCAAGGCAGCTTGTACTTTTCTCCCTGGTAAGCTTTGACCATCAGGACTATCCACAGTACAAGCGCCAGCACCGAGATAAGCCCACCAATCACCCAACCGATAAAAGGTATCCAGCCGATAAGAATGCTAGCAACTGTAAGAATTCCAAAAACGATGATCGATTGCAAAGCGTGAAAGCGGACAAACTTGTTCTCCTTCTCTATCAAAATGAAAACAAGACCGCTTACCCAACATAGAACATAGCACAGCAAACCAGCAACATTTTCATCCAGCCCAGTTGAAGTCTTTGCCATTCGTGGTATACCCCCTTTCTGTTTAAGTTTGATTATTAAGAATACGCCTGCGACTGAGCCTGTGTCAATAGTATCACTCCACTACGTAGTCAGCCTGCGCCATTTGGTCCCAGTAACCCAAAGCATTCCCCTTCCTCTATCTCCAATCTCACGCGGTCCACTGCCACCAAGTCACCGAATTTCTTAATTAAGTTCTTTGTCTTTATGACAACCACTGAGTCTCACCAGATGACTAACTTCCAGTCATTCTATCAGCTTGAGGATACACAGACAACACTAGCACGACTGAGCTTTCAGAGCAGGCCCAAAACATAAGCTTTGGTTATGTCAACACAGATGGGATAACCAGATGACCTCGAAAGAGCTATAATGCCTATCTCTTCGCTTTAACTGCGGTTTCTATTAATCTGAGGGCTTAACGGCCGCAGTTTACTATGCTAGCCCTAAAAGCAGAATGGCTTAAAATTATCTACCCGCTGCCCTGTTACTTGCTGGGCTTCAAGATAAGTTTATCAACAGCAGCTGCCTCCACCTGCTCACGTGTCCACAGCATGGGATAGTATTCCATATTCAGCCAGCGCTCAATCAAATTATCGTAGTGTTTGCTATAAGGATGGCCGCTCTGACCAGTGGTATGGATGGTGACACTTTTTGTGAGGTCACCCAGGTCAACAATCATGCGCATGGATGGTAACCATCCTACGGTAAAATCGCCTGATGCCACAGTCCAGCGAGTATTGTTCACGGTATCTGAGCTGCCTCCGGTGGGGAATGGGCCACGGTTGACCATCTTCTCAATTAACCCGATGCCGCTCTGGCCGAGTGGGCTGCTGACAAAAGTTGACGTGTGCAATTTGCCCCACCTCCATTTATCTCGGTCCTTGCCAAGTGTTGCTACGGCATTGGCATAGCCTTCTTTGAAGGAACGAATCAGAATGTCATCACGGCTTTCAACCACATCCTTTGTTGTTATATCATCCCACCAGGCGTTGTCAGGTTCTTCCATCAGCAATAATGTAGCCCACATCTCTCTATTGTCACCTTCTGCCTGAAAAACGTCACCTAATTGGTCATAGTACAGGTTTTTAACCAGGCTTGCCCAGAACTGAGCGTACAGGGCAGCTTGTGAGCTGTCAGCATTACATTGGTAATCCCACTTAAGCAGCCAATCACGAGCTTGGGCTAGCTCAGCATCATCGAACTTCAAGTTGGCAAGGTACGGCATCAGCTCTTCAGCACTAATTAGCTTGTTGTCACCCTGAATAGCCTGGAAGGTGGCAATAGTGTGCGGTGCCATCTTTTCCAGCAGCTCTTCAATACGCTGAGCACGATAGCCGTAATTCCATTCGAGACCGAAAACGTAGTTCAACCCTTCACCTAACTTTTTCTCCAGATGTTCATAATATTCCTGCGGGACTACCGCCTGGTTTGCGGTAGCGATGTAGCCACGCTCTGGGTTAAAGGCACGTGGCAAACTGTCATAAGGAATAAAACCCTTCCACTCGAACGCATCCGTCCAGCCCGGAGCCGGCATAAGCCCGCTGTGGTTTTTGGCACGGATGGGAATACGCCCGGGCATCTGATAACCAATGTTTCCCTGCACATCAGCATAAATGACATTTTGAGACGGGACATCCCAGTAGCGCAGCGCTTCTCGAAATTCCTCCCAGTTCGTTGCCTTATTAATACCGACAACTGCTTTGAGGATAGTGCCCGGCTCTAAAGCTGTCCAGCGCAAGGCTACTGGCATCTTATTGTTGAAGCCAAGTATTTCACCAGTTTCCTCATCTACTTGGTTGTCATTGATGATTGGTCCCAAGTGCGTTTCACGGACTTTGATGGTAACTGGTTCCACTCCATCTCCAAAATGAATGGTTTCCTCATACACTTTCACATTGCGCCATTCCCCGTTCCATTCATACTGGAGTGGATTATCAGGATTGACTCGAATAACATACAAATCGTGGACATCGGGAAAGACATTGGTCACTCCCCAGGCAATAGAACTGTTGTGACCGATGATGACCCCGGGTGTGGCTGCAAATGCGAAGCCAACCACATCCAAAGGAGCTTCACCAGCAGCCGGCTGACAATGCAAGCCTATCTGGTACCAGATAGACGGCATCTGGATACTCAGGTGCGGGTCATTAGCTAGCAGCGGCATACCGCTTTTCGTCGTTTTGCCGCTGGCCTCCCAATTATTACTGCCATCACCCGGAGCATGTCCCATAACTAAACTCTTATCCGGCCAGATATTCTCCGTGGACAGCATTTCAACACCTGATAATTCAGTCAGGTAGTCAACATTAGTAGTGACATCTGACTTTGTTATGCCCAGGTCCTCTAATTTGAGGATGGTAGGCTTCTTCCAAAAAGGCCATGGTGGTGTCAGCCATTGCTCGGTCATTTCTGGGCCCATAAGTAGATAGAGTTTAGCCCGTGTCGCATCGACACTTCTCCTGAACCCCAAATCCCACGCCATGATTTTGGCAAATGCCAGAGAATCGGCAGGTGTCCATGGCTCGATTTTCGCGTCGATGCCCCTTAATCCGAGTACGCTATATTCTAAGGCTAGTTCTTTGGGCTTACGGTTCATAATATAGGCGTTGACACCATCGGCGAAAGCCTGTAAAACAGATAAGCTCTCGCTATCATAGTTTTTGACCTCTTGCTCAGCCACATGTTTCCAGCCAACGCTACGGAGAAAAATGTCTGCTTTTAGCAAGCCAGTATTCTTGCCGACCAGTTCCTCGATTCTACCGCTTGCAGTATGTCGCCAGAACTCCATCTGCCACCAGCGGTCTTGCGCCTGTGTATATCCTTGAGCAAAGAATAAATCATACCTGTTCTTGGCATAAATATGCGGGATGCCCCACTCATCACGCAAAATTTCCACCGTATCACGCAGACCGGCTACTTTGAGTTCACCGTCATGCTGTGGCAGTGGCGACCTGGTCAAATCATAGAACCAGATACAGCCAGCGACAAGGGGAAACACCAGAATAACCACAACAATTGGTAAAACAATCTGGATAACTTTCCTGGAGCGATTTCTTTTCATCATCAACCTCCTTTGCAGTGGCAACTTTGTGCTGACGTGCGAGGCATAACCTGCTTTTGTCGCCCATTTTAGCCTATTCCTTTCCCCATTACAACACCTCTATGCCCTTCAATTACGAATGTTTAGCAACTTTTTTATTTGCTATTCTGGGCCCTCTGGGCGAAGAATCTCTTAATAGACTCTTCGCTTCGCTCAGAGTATTTTATCGTTAGCAAGCAATCTCCCTAACAACACGTTTTGACAAAGGCATTGTGCATAGCTAAAATGAATCCGATTTCAGCGGGAGTAACTCAGTGGTAGAGTTCCTGCCTTCCAAGCAGGCTGTCGCGGGTTCGAGTCCCGTCTCCCGCTCCAATTAGCAGACAAAGCCTGTCCTAAATACAAAAGGAACTGAGACAGAGTTAACAGACAGCCGCTAAATCCAAGTCTATCTATTTCTTCGATTTCGCTCTTTCTTCTTCCACCAGCAATCGACGCAATACCTTACCCACCATCGTCTTGGGCAGGCTGTCCCTAAACTCGATGAACCTGGGTACCTTGTAAGCTGCCAGTTTCTCCCGGCAATGATTCTGTAGTTCCTCCGGGGTCACCTTCTTTCCTTCTTTCAAAACCACCCATGCCTTAACTGCCTCTACTTGCCTGGGGTCCGGTATACCACCGACACAGACTTCAGAAACCGCGGGATGTTCGGTAAGGACTTCTTCAACCTCCCTCGGCCAGACCTGAAAACCACCGGGCTTGATCACGTCTTTTTTGCGAGCAGTTAGGAACAGGTAGCCATCTTCATCGAGGTATCCAATATCCCCGGTATAGAGCCAGCCATCCCTCAAGACTTCAGCAGTCTCCTTGGAGCGGTTCCAGAAACCAAGCATGAGTTGTGGTGCCTTCATTATCACTTCCCCAGCCTCACCAGACTTCATATTTTTGGTGCCCGTTTCCACATCAACTATGCGTATTATAGTGTCTGGCAGCGGTACTCCTACAGAGCCTTCTTTCCATACACCCCCAGCTGGAGTCGTCGTCATTGCCATCGTGGACTCGCTCAACCCATACCCTTCTGTGATGAAACCACTGATGCGCTCGTCGATTTTTCTCTTGGTATCGGCCATCAGTGGAGCAGCGCCTAGACCAACGTTTTTAACGAATTTCAGGTCATCGGGCTTGAGGTCAGGCTGCTCGAGGAGCGAAATAAACATCGTGGGAGTCCCCGTGAGCATCGTTGGCCTCGTCTCGCGGACAGTTTGCAGCACAGCCGCCTGGTTCCTGGGATCAGCTATCAATATCATCGTGAAATGATTCACCGGCGTCATGGCAAAGCAGAAATATACTCCCATGGTATGGAACAAAGGCAGGGAAACAACCATCGAGTTTTCCCACTCGGTCCCTCTACCCTCAAACCAGGCTTTGAGCTGCAAGCCGGTCATGGCGTATGAAATATGACTGCCAACTACACCTTTTGGTATGCCCGTTGTGCCTCCACTGAACATGATGGCTGCAGGGTCTTGAGGGCTGACCTCTACATCCGGCCTCCTGGCACCGGCAAATTCTTGCATCAAGTCGCTCCACCAGATGTCACCCTCCTGAAGTTTCATGCCACGAGGCGCTGAAAAATCCTTTCCTAGCATATAATCATTCAACTCCGTAACGATTATTAACCGCAGTTTGGTCTTCAGGTTCAATCCCTTGAGCGTGTTGTACCAGAAGCTCAAGACAAAAGCGACTTCAGCACCGACTTCGTTAATAGCATATTCCAGCTCGGATGGCGTATACAGTGGGTTGAGCGGCACCACTATGGCTCCAGCCTTCCAAATTGCATAAAAAGCTATGAATACCTGCGGTGTGTTGATGAAAAGCAACGCTACACGGTCACCTTTCTTGACACCTTTTGCCACCAGCGCAGCCGCCATTTGGTCGCTCAACTCACTCACCGTTTTCCAGGATAGCCGTTTGTGCTGAAAGATGAGCATGGGGTGATCTGGATTCAGATTTACCACGTCGTCGAGTAGATCGAAGGTTCTTAGCTGAGGATAGGGTTCCAGGGTATGAGGAACTCCTTCATCATAGTGCTTGTACCAGGGATAATCTGCCATCTCTGCCTCCTCCAATTTTTATGGATATCGTACCACCTTAGCCACTAAATTTGTATCTATTTTGTTTCCACTACCCTTTGATACGGTTTGACCATCTCAGTTTTTATCATCTTGCGAACCACCTCTTTCATCCCGGGCTTTTTGATTAAGTCGAACATTTGCTTACTATAATCCAGGTATCTTTTATCCTTCTGTGGGAAATCGAATAGATTGTGTTTTCGATAGAACCTGTAATCAGCCAGAAACGGAAAACGAATCCTTGCCCAGATGGCATCTCTAAAAATCTTATACCCTCCAACGGCAAGAAATGTCTTGGGTCTGATATAGTTTTCCACGGAAAACTGTACACATTTATTGGCAAAATTCTGCAGCAAGGCATCCATCTGGGACGAGTCCCCGCATTCGTCGGTGATTATGCCAACGAGGTTGGCCAGATGCATTTCAGCTTCAGCCTCCAAGATTTGTCTCAGGTTAGGTATCTGACTTAAGGGGCCGGAGACGATAAACCCCATCTGCTTTCCCTCATGAATGGGAATGTGCCCGTTGAAGAAACCTCTGTCCCAGGACATTTTCATCCTGGCTGATAAATACCTATCCTTAATGGCACCGGCAAAAATTGTTATATCGGCGTTCCTCAGCCTGGTATTGAAAAAGTCAATAAATTCGTCTTTACCTTCATAAACGCAAATGTTATCAAATCCACATTCAGTGCACCCCAGGCATCCACCTTTTATGTCTATGTCATAAAGGTTAACCACATCGATATCTTGAGAAAACGACTCTCGGAACCTCTCGACCATCTTTGCCAGGTTCGAGCCGTTATCTTTAAGATCCGTTACAACTACGATTCTTTTGCCGCAAGTATCTACCCTGTCCTTCACCTTGCCGAGGACATAGCGGAATTTACTGTAAGTCAACGGCGTGTAGCTCTTCATAGTGGGAAGCTTGTTTTCAATAGCCTTAAAAAAGTTATCCGCAAACATAAGCAGCCTCGTTCTCATCTGCTCGGAGAAAATGTCATCCATATCGGCAGAAAATGACTCCACGAATTTCATATCCAGGTCATCACAGATAGCACGCATATAGTTGTGCGCCGTATGGTCAAAGAAATGAATTGATGTGCTTAGAGCAGCGGTGTACTTGCCCTTGAAAGCACCTTGTGCACCCCTCTCCCAGATAAGCTCAATGAACCGTTTATACTGTGCCGGTACAAGCAGAATATAAAGGGGAAAAGCCCACAAGACACCATCGGATGTTTTAACATCGTCTATAATTCTTTCAAAAGTTTTTTCGTCCTTCTCTATCCGTTGAATTCTTTGAGACACGTTGAAGATTTTCAAATCATGTTGGGGAAACTTCTTCTGTATGAATTTCACATACTGAAGGGTAACGCTCAGTTCACCTTTGGGGCTGCCGCTTAAAACCGCTATCTTCATGGAATACCTCCTAACATCGTTCAATTAAACCGTATCCTGAATAAAGATGCAACTAAGCCTACTTCGTTCTGTCATCCTGCTTGCGTGTTGCGTCAAAATAAACTGTTACCAAACTGGGCATGGTTGCGTCATAAATTGTGTTACCGAAGCCTGATTAGTTTTGCCCTTCTTTTGTTGATTAGTGGGACGCTCTGCCAAATCCCATAG
>VGNX01000042.1 GCA_016865855.1 Chloroflexota bacterium
TGTGGGGAACGCCTTAATTTAATGTCTAGCTGTGGTAGAAAGGAGTACCCCGTCCACGGGGAATACGCTGCAGCACGGGGCCAAATGCCAATATTCGTCCCACCACTGCTAGGTAACTTTTCGATGTAACGTGCAGTGCTGAGTGAAAGCTATACTGGTCCGGCGCAGCATGTTACAATTCGAACACTCACGTCGGCATCACACAGGCGGGCTTTCTAGGTGGACTTCCGAAAGTGAAGGAATCATCACTTAGCACCTCGGCTCTTATGTACCCCTACTCATTATCTGGATGCGAAAGGTGAGCTGAGTCATTGAGCCGAACAAGGACACGCCGTTCTTTTCGTGCTTTTATTATGCTTATGGAGGTCTCATCTGGGATAAAAAACAAATCCCCGGCGAGTCCTAGGAGCTCGCTGAGGTAAGCATTGATGAAAAACCCGTGGGTTATAACTGCTATTTGTTGCTCTGGGTATGCGCCAAGAATAGAGTTGACTGCGGTAACAGCTCTATTACGGAGAGATTCTCTATTCTCAATCCAAGGTGAGTGCTTCAAGAACAGCTGAAAGAAGCAATTCTCTAGTTGAGATTCGTTTTTTGAACTAGCAAAGCTACGAGCAATTTCTTGCAGTGCTTTTGTGAAAGTTAAGAAGTCGCTGGTTGGCCTGATTTCCTCTAGTTCAAGAGTAGTTTGAGGCGTAAGCTTGATGTACTGGCTGGCGATGTCGGCCGTTTGCTTTGCCCGCAGTGCTGGGCTTGATAGAAGTTGTTCAATACCGGTATTTGCTAACCTTTTTCCGAGCTTATTTGCTTGAGCTATACCCTTACTGGTCAGAGGCGGATCATAGTTATTTGACTTAGTGTAGGGCTCACACGCCGCGTGACGGACAAGAAATAAAGTTGAAATCCCCTCTTGACCGAATAAGAAGAGACGCTGTAATGCCTCAACAGATGCCTCTACATTCACCTTGTGCGTAATTGTTCTCCTCTTTTCATTATACCTACTTTCTCTCCAGCTACATGAAATGCTCTTACCTTGCTCTTTCCTCCGCCAATTGCCATTAGTATTTCATAAATCGCAGCACACATTCAATATTGGCTTTTTGAATTATCACATTTTGAAGATGCCAAGTTTGCTGCCTACCTTGCTGAGTCACGAAAAGCCTGACTTCCTGGCTCTTCTCACTCATGTAGCATAGCACATTCTTTGATTTTCAACTGTTGCACTATCCGGTCAATTAAATCTTCCTTCTTTTTCCTCTTTTTCCTATTGACAACCCTTTTTGGCCCTAATATAATAAACTAGCTGTATATAATAGAGCATATAATGCACAGATTATATAATCACGAATGCTACATCATCAAGGTTCAAGTATAGGGCTGTCTTTTAAGGAAAGGAGTTAAGATTATATGAGTCTAAGGAATCATTTGCTGGGTCTCATTGCCAATAGGCCTAGGAGCGGGTATTCATTGCACAAGAGTTTCTTTGAACCTGTCAGGCCAGCTTTAAGCCAAATTTATCGCACATTAACTGATATGTGCCAGGAGGGCCTCGTCGATTTTGAGAGAGTAGAGCAGGAAAAACTACCTGACCAAAAAGTGTACTGCATTACAGAGGCTGGAAGAGCCGAGCTCGACCGCTGGCTTAAAGAGCCAGTGCCGCTAAAGACAGGGCGTGATCGGTTTGTGGCTCAATTATGGTTCAGCTCTCTGCTCGATAAAGCAGAAGTTATAAATAACATCAATACGTATGCAGACGATGTAAGACGTCAAATTGAATGGTTTGATGGTGAGGCCAGGAGACTAGCTAAAAAAGGTGTCCAATCATCCGACAATCAGACAAATGAGCTTTATTGGAATTTGGCCATTGACTGCAGCATAGCACAGATGGAAGCTTGGTTAAAGTGGGCAGACAATGCATTAAAGCGGCTCGAAAGTTTGAAGTCTAAAAAAGCGAAGTGCCAGGCGTTAGTGAGGAAGAGAAGACAAGTAAAGAAAAAAGAGGGATAACAGTCGACGATAGCAAAAGGGGGGCGTTACGCTCCATACAATTCGGACTAATGATGGCTGGTGAAAAGCCATCAGAAGTTGCAAGGATAATTTCTTAATACAATAGACAAAATCACAGAAGGGAGGAGGGCTGGATCAAATCAGCTATGTATTGTTAGTTTTACTGTTCAGGAAAGGAACGTAAGAAAATCTTTGAATGCTGGACGGTAAAACATATAAAGTAGGAGGAAAAAATGCAAGAAATCAAGGCAATTGATGCGATGTGTCGTGCTGGGTATTGTATGCCCATAGATAACATAAAGGAAATGTTCAATACCTATGAATTCAAGGTCATGGCCCAAACTACCTTCGGCGGCGTGATGAAAAAACTGGGGATAAAGCCGGGAGATGAATGGCAGGTGCTGGGCCTTATGGCCAAGGGATCAGTCCCAGAAATGTTAAAGGAGATGGATGAGGTTGGTGTCGAATATGCATTAATTGACCAGGGATTGGGATGGTCTCAGCGCGAATACAGGGAATGGGGTACCGCTCCCCTAGATTGGATGGCTCAGGCCGCCCATGAGTCAAAAGGCAGATTAAAATGCGGTGCCGGTTATAACCCGTTCACGATCGAAGAAAGCCTGAAAAATATAGAGCGCGCGGTAAAAGAGCTCGGGTTTATCTACGTGTGGGCTCATCCTATATCATTCGGTTTGAAGCCAAACGACAGGAAAATGTATCCACTTTATGCTAAATGTAATGAGCTAAAAATACCTTGCTGCATGCAAGTCGGTCATTCCGCAGAACCTCTGACCAGCGAACCGGGTCATCCTATGTATGCCGATCAGGTTGCACTGGATTTCCCCAACCTCACCATAGTGCTTACCCATACTGGCTGGCCTTGGATTGACGAATGGATGTCTATGGTATGGAAACATCCCAACGTCTATGGCAATATCGGCGCGTATATGCCTTCAGCGCTGGATGAGTCTCTTGTTAAGTTCTTTGACGGTCCAAGAGGTCAAGATAAAGTTCTTTGGGCCAGCAATGGATTCGGACTTACGCGCTGTAAACAGGAATTCCTCGAATTACCCATAAAGGATAAAACTAAGATAAAGGTTCTTCGTGAAAACGCTTTGAAGGTATTTAAACTATAAAACCCGGTAGGACAAACCCCCCAAAAATAACATAAGTGAGGATAGAAAATGGAAACAGGCTTAGCTAAAAAGACGGTTATCGTCACGGGAGGAGCTTCAAATATCGGGCGGGCTATATCTTTAGCCTTCGCTAAAGAGGGGGCAAACGTAGTCATAACCGACATAGACGAAGTCGGAGGGAAAAGGGTAGCGAGCCAGGCTAATGCCCTTGGTAAAGGCGGGGTCTATAAGGCGGTAAAATTGGATGTGACGAAGATCGCTGATGTTGAAGCCACAATTAAGAAAATAGTAGATGAATTTGGCAGGATAGACGTACTGGTCAATGTGGTAGGCTGGGATAACGTCGTGCTATTCAAAGATACGACCCCTGATTTCTGGGACAAGGTGATAGAGGTGAATTATCGCACCTATCTTAATTGCGTTAAATCGGTCCTCCCTTACATGATAGATCAAAAGTGCGGGAGCGTGGTGAGTATCGCTTCCGATGCTGGCCGCCTAGGTGAAGTCAGGGAGAGCGTCTACTCTGGTGCAAAAGGTGCGGTGATTGCTACCAGCAAGGCTATAGCCAAAGAGGTAGGTCGCTATGGAATCAGGCTGAACACGGTTTGCCCGGGCATGACTATTCCAAAGACTGAAGAGGTGGGTGAGACCAGCATGTGGAAGGGGGCTGAGGGATTCTTCTCCGGTGAGATGTTGGAGAAAATAAAGAAGAATTACCCGCTTGGCAGGATAGGAACAGGAGAGGATACTGCAAATGCTGTAGTATTCCTGGCCTCTGATGCGGCCAGCTTTATAACAGGCCAAACTCTCAGCGTAAGTGGCGGCTTTTCAATGATTTAAAAGGGGAAACTCGTGTTCAATAGGTATAAGACAAAGGCACAAGTTAGATTGTCGATATGCAAACGTTTAGTGTGAGGTAATAGTTTGTTTGGATTTACAGAAGAAGAGGAAATGTTCTGCCGCGAAGTGAGAAGGTTCGCTCAGAGAGAACTAGCTCCGTTTGCCAAGCAGAGGGCTAAAACGGAGAATCCCTACCCAATAGAGCTCCGCAGAAAAATGGCTAAGTTAGGGCTATTTGGTATTACATTGCCTGTTGAGTATGGGGGACAAGGTCCTGGCGGGTATGTCAAACTGGGCATAGCATTTGAGGAGATAGGGGCGGCCGACATAAACGCCCCAAATCCTAGTTCGTCACTTGTTGCAGGCCAGTATATCGTTCTTTATGGCGACAAAGAGATGTCGCGAGAGTGGCTGCCTGGCCTAATTAAAGGTGAGAAGGTTGGCTGCCTCGCAGTCACCGAGCCAGAGTGCGGCTCAGATGCTGCAGCAATAAGGACTCGGGCTAAGAAGGAAGGGCAATACTATGTTCTTAGTGGAGAAAAGACATCTATCACAGGTGGCGCCGATGCCGATATAGCAGTAGTTTTTGCCAAGACAGACCCAGCCGCCGGCCCTATGGAGGTGACGGCATTTCTAGTGCCACTGGATAGCGCTAGTATAAAGAGAACTGTTTTCTCTGACACTGGTTGGATGCCGATGAGACGTGCCTCGATATTTTTTGATGATGTCCGTATTCCTGAGAAATACCGGCTTGGTGAGGAGGGTCGGGGGTTTTTATATCTAATGAAGCATTTTGACTACCTTCGTGTTACCTTGTGCATTTGGGTGCTTGGGGCAGCACGAACCTCTATAGAGGAAGCAATCAGTTATGCCAAGCAACGCAATGCATTTGGTCGTCCTATCTCCACTTTCGAAGGTGTTGCTTTTAAAATTGCTGAACATGCTACTAGGTTAGAGGCATGTCGATTGCTATGTTATCGGGCCCTATGGTTGAAGGACCAGAATTTGCAACATACAAAAGAGGCGGCGATGTATAAATGGCTGGGCCCCAGAGTGGCAGTTGAGGCTATACATGATGCTCTACTAATTCATGGCCATTACGGATATTCTACAGATTGTGCTCTTGAGCAACGGCTGAGGGACGCCATAGGCTTTGAAATAGCGGACGGAACAGCGGAAATCCAAAAATTAGTTATAGCCAGGCAAATCTTGGGAAAAGGCTATGCTCCTTAGGAGTTTCTGGAATACAAATAGATGAAATCAAGGAAGGGAGATTAGGTGTCACCGATAATATGAACGAGTATGAAGCTCGAAATTAGACTATAAACTGTTAAAAAACGCTTTTGCTGAAGGAGGGGGGATGAGCTACAAGACACTGACGGTAGAAACGTCAAATCGAGTTACTAAGGTCAACCTCAATCGCCTTGAAAAACTAAACGCTATTAATCGCGAAATGGTGCAAGAACTTATGAGGTTGGCTGATGAACTCGAGGCAGATGAGGGAGTGTTCGTCAGCAAAAGTCTGTCTATAAAAGCAAACGAAGTGAGGTGAAATTTGAATAAAAGCAGAGCCTCTGTAAAGGTGAAGATTTTTGGTATCTCTGGAACGCCGATTAAAGATGGCAATTGCGATACGCTGGTTCAGGAAAGTCTTAAGGCGGCCAAAGAGGTAGGGGATGTGACCGGTGGTGTAGAGACAGAATTCATTACTTTGGCCGATAAAGATATTGCTATGTGCCGGCATTGCCAATGGTGCATAGAAAATAAGGCACCCTGTAAGATAAAGGATGATGCGCAGGTAGTATTCGATAAGATAATTGAAAGTGACGGCGTTATTTTTGGGGCTCCTACTTGGGTAATGACTCTAGCTCCGCCGCTGACTATCCTTTTTTCCAGATGCAGGTATTATGCCTTTTTCACCAGACAATTTCACAATAAGGTTGCGGGTTACCTAACTGTTGGTTTCTTTGGCTTTGGCTTGGAACAAGCTTTGGATACCATGGAGAACTTAACTAAATTGGCCATGCTGCCTGTGGCAAGAGGCTGGGCCATCGCCAGCACAGCCGCTTATGGAGAAAGGCCAAAATACCTAAAGGATGGAGTGTTAGGAGATAAGGCTGGAGTCCTGCGGGCAAGAAATGTGGGTGTGAGAGTAGTGGAAGTAGCAAGAATGATCAAGTACGCTACACAGCACGGAATAGTTTTACCTGAGCAATATCGAACCACCCCTACGGGCGGGCACTGGGAACGCCCTCGAGAAAAGGTGCTTGTCGAAGGTGTTTGGAGAGAAGTTGAGCAAAAGTGAGAAAGTTTGGCAATCATTTTATCACTCCTTTGTACGTGACCGTCTTGAGCTTCTGCCAGAATCTGTCTAGTTTTACCATCAAATCTCAGATTGTGTGTACAGCGGCATGGTTTTACCGAGAGCTATCACATTTGATGCCCTAACCGGTCGAATTGGTTATGAAACTCGTAGGAGGTCGGCATGGAATTTCGCTTTAGTGAAGATGATGAAAGATTCAGGCAGGAGGTTCGCAAGTTTATAGGTAAGGAGCGGAGACCCGATTTACCTTCATGTATTCATCCCGAGACCAAAGAGGAGGAAGAGTATTATTATGAAATGAAGCGCAAGGTAGGAGCTAAAGGTTGGCATTCCCTAGCTTGGCCGAAGGAATACGGAGGGCGGGCAAGCGTAATTAAGCAATTTATCGTGAGTGAGGAATTTTATTTTAATGAGATTCTAGGGCCGGACATAATAAGTGATAATATGGTTGCCCCCACTCTAATCCAATTTGGGAGCGAAGAACAGAAGAGGGAATTTTTGCCTAAGATTGCCAGCGGCGAGACAACATGGTGCCAAGGTTTTAGTGAGCCGGAAGCAGGCTCTGACCTCTTTGCCTTGCGGACACAGGCGGTCAAGCAGGATGATCATTATATTGTCAATGGGCAAAAAGTGTGGACAACTGCGGCCAGTCTGGCTGATTGGATGTTCTTACTAGCTCGGACTGAGTCAGATCCAGCTTTAAGACACAGAGGAATCAGTGCGTTTGCCCTTGATATGAAGTCTACAGGTGTTACGGTAAGACCGTTACGGAACACAGGCGGAGCATTCTACTGTGAGGTCTTCTTCGACAATGTCAGAATTCCTAAATCCAATTTAATAGGCGAAAAGAACCAAGGGGCGCGGGTATCGTTTGCCATGCTTGGATACGAACGCTCAGGCATTCACCGTATTAGATATGCACAGGCATGTTTAGGTCATTTGATAGAGTACGCCAGAAGCGCAAAGCGTAACGGCGGTACTCTCATCAATGATCCCTTGGTGCGGCGCAAGTTGGCCGATGTTTTTATTGAAGGAGAAGCAGCTCAGCTTCTTGCTTATCGTGTTTTGGACCTACAAAGTAAAGGGGAGGAGGTAGACTACTTCGCATCTATATCCCGCTTAGCTGGGACGTTGTTTCAGCAACACGTTGGTGAGATTAGCATAGAGACTCTGGGACAGTACGTACAATTGGAGCCGGGATCTAAATTGGCGCCACTATACGGGATTATTGAGCGTCACTATCTGTGGTCATTGCCGGGGACAGTCAGTGCTGGGACTGCTGAAATACAAAGGAACATCATCGCTGAGAGGGGGCTAAAGCTGCCTCGAAGCCCGTAAGTTATAAGGCTATAGTTCGAACAGCCTTAAAGGAGAGGATACATGGATTTAGGATTCTCAGAACAGCAAGAGATGTTAAGGAAGATGGCGCGTGATTTCTTAACTGCTGAGTGCCCCAAGAGACTGGTCAGAGATATGGAAGACGATGCTGTGGGCCACCCTCGAGAATTGTGGCAAAAGATGGCAGAGTTGGGTTGGCATGGCTTAGCATTCCCCGAAGAATATGGTGGTGGGGGAGGAACATTCCTCGATTTGGTGGTCCTGTTGGAAGAAATGGGGCGTGCCTGCCTACCTGGTCCGTTCTTTTCTACCATAGTATTGGGGGGGCTTCCTGTTTTGGATTTAGGGGCTGAAGAGCAGAAGCGGAAGTTCCTGCCGCAAATAGCTCGTGGTGCCCTGGCAATGACCTTAGCTCTGAACGAAGCAGGCGCAAAATATATTCCTTCTGGCATTAGTGTAAGCGCTGTTTCTGATAGGCAGGGTTACACCATTAGCGGTACCAAGTTATTCGTACCTCATGCGCATGTCTGTGATTGGATAATATGTGCTGCAAGGACAAAACGTGGTAGAGCAACTTTGGAGGAAAGCATCAGCCTGTTTTTGGTCGATAAGAAAAACCCAGGGGTAAGTTGTGAATTACTGGAGACCATAGCTCATGACAAACAGTGCGAGTTAAAATTTCATAACGCGAAAGTGGCAGAGGAGGATATTTTGGGAGGTGGGTGGGACGAGATAGCAAAAATATTACAAAAGGCGACGGTTGCCAAATGTGTTGAGATGGTAGGGGAAGCGCAGCAAGTTTTGGAGATGAGCGTAGATTATGCCAAGACAAGGATACAGTTTGGGCGACCTATTGGTAGCTTCCAAGCGATTCAACATCATTGTGCTAATATGGCGGCGGACGTCGAGGCAGCACGTCTCATGGCATACCGGGCAGCTTGGCTAATAAGCGAAGGGTTGCCCTGTGCCAAAGAAGCTTCTGCAGCTAAGGTGTGGGTAAATGAAGCTTGCCGGCGGGTGATGGCTTTAGGGCACCAGATTCATGGTGCTATTGGATTCACTTGGGACCACGATATGCAACTTTTCTCTAGGCGAGCTGTTGCCGGAAGAGTGAGCCTCGGCGATAGCGATTTCCACCGTGATCAGGTAGGGTTAGCCTTGTAAAAAGCTAAAAAGCCTTTGGTGATATCTGTTTATTCGAGCATTAGATGGGAGGGAAGCAAAAAATGGAAGGAATTGTGTCATACGGAGCCTATATTCCTATCTACAGGCTTAGTGGAGAGATTGTACGTCAGGTTTGGGGAGGGGGGACAAGAGGGGAGAGAGCTGTAGCGAATGCTGATGAAGATAGCTTGACTATGGGGGTAGAGGCAGCAAGAGTCTGTCTTCAAGGAATAGACAAATGTACTGTGGATGCTTTGTATTTTGCCTCCACTACGGCTCCTTACAAGGAGAAGCAATCAGCCAGCATAATAGCGGCAGCACTTGATCTCCGTGAGGATATAGTAACTGCCGATTTTAGTGACTCTTTAAGGTCGGCGACTACTGCTCTGCGACTTGCTTTAGATAGTGTAAAATCTGGCTCAGTTAACAGGGTCTTGTTGATAGGTTCCGATTGTCGCATTCCTCCACCGAATTCAGATTTGGAACTTGTGTTCGGAGATGGCGCTGTTGCACTTCTAATTGGGCGAGATGCATCAATACAAATTGAGGGAAGCTTTCATACGAGCAGTGAATTTGTAGACATATGGAGATTAGAGTATGACAAGCTCCCCAAGAGGTGGGAAGATCGATTTGTTGCCGAGCAGGGATACTTACCTCACATGCAAAAAGCCATCTTTGCCTTGCTAAGAGCTCACAATTTAGCCGTAAAGGATATTGCCAAAGCCTGTTTCTATGCTCATGATGCTAGAGGCCACAGAAATATGGCGAGGGTTTTAGGGTTGGATATAACCCAAGTACAAGAGCCACTTTTTGATAAGGTTGGTAACACAGGTGTAGCCTTCGCCCTTATGATATTGGCAGGGGCTTTGGAGGAAGCCAAGATTGGTGACAGAATGTTACTTGCCAATTATGGGGATGGTGCTGATGCCTATGTGATTCGGGTTGCAGGTGAAGTCCGTGGCAATGGAGGAAGCGTAAGAAGATACCTCGAATCTAAAATGATGCTTGATAACTATGGCAAGTATATTAAGTTTAGAAACCTTATGGAGTTTGAGCAAACGCCTGAACATACTCCAAGAACTTCCCTGTCACAGATATGGCGGGAACGCAAGTGGGTTTATAGATGCCACGGGCATAAGTGTCAGAAATGTGGGAAGGTCCAATTCCCACTGCAAAAATATTGCATGTATTGTCAGGCTGATGAGAAACTCCTTGAGGAAGTTAGCTTATCTGATAAGAAAGGCACTTTATTCACCTTCAGTATAGATGAGAGGGCGCCGGTTATAGATCCGCCAAACGTTTTGGCGGCTGTAAATTTGGAAGGGGGGTGTAGGTTCTTTAGCCAGATGACAGACCGCCATGTCAAGAACATAAAGGTAGGAATGCCTATGGAGCTAACGTTCAGACGAATTCACGACGCTTTAGGAATTCACAACTATTTCTGGAAGTGCAAACCGGCGAGATGACAAAGGAGGCCACGCAATGAGCGAAGGTATAAGAGACAAAGTTGCTATCATAGGTGTAGGATGTTCAAGGTTTGGAGAGAGATGGGATGCAGGAATAGAAGACTTGATAAAAGAAGCTTCTGTGGAAGCTTGTGAAGATGCTGGCATTGAGATTAGAGACATTCAGGCTATTTGGCTAGGTACGGCTCAAGGTTCCCAGCAAACAGGTGGAGTTCCTACCGGCATAGTAGTTTCCCAATCCCTCCAAACTCAGGGTACTCCAGTAACGAGAGTGGAAAATGCCTGCGCTTCTGGACAAGAAGCGGTGAGAGGAGCTGCCTATGGTGTAGCCTCCGGAGCCTACGACTTAGTAATGGCAATAGGGGCAGAGAAACTCAAGGATACGGGATATGGGGGACTTGGAGGTGGGGCTCCCGGCAAGTGGGAACCGGTATATGGCGCTTTTGGCTCTGCTCCAGGAAGATATGCTATGGCAGCTACCGCCTATTTTGCCAAATACGGGCTCGCGTTTGAGGAAGGGAAGAGAATATTAGCAGAAATAAGCGTAAAGAGTCATTATTATGGGGTGAAAAATCCTAAAGCTCACTTAAGAAGGGAAGTAACTGTAGAGGAGGTTCTAAACGCTCCGCTAATCGCCTGGCCTCTGGGGCTTTTTGATTGTTGTGGAGTCACCGATGGTGCTGCAGCCGCAATTATGGTCCCGGCCAGCATGGCCAAGAAATATCGGAAGGATTACATTAATATCAAGGGGATTGGCATATCAGCAGGAGCTGGTTGGGGGAAGGAAAGAGAAGATTATGATTTCACCTATTGGGATGCCACACAGATGGCGGCGCGTCAAGCTTATTCTGAAGCCGGAATAAAAGATGTTCATAAACAGATTGACTTGGTAGAGCTTCACGACTGCTTCTCAATCGCTGAACTTATAGCCACAGAGTCGTTGTTTCTCTGCGAAGCTGGTAAGTACAAGCAAGAGTTCACAGATAGGAGAGCATATTATCATGACGGAGAGATGCCGGTAAATGTCAGTGGTGGCCTTAAGTCATTCGGACATCCTATAGGAGCAAGCGGCTGCCGGGAAACATATGAAATATGTAAGCAAATTCAGGGAAAGGCTCAGGAACCGTCACGTCAGATAAAAGATGCCATGATTGGCTTGAGCCACAATCAGGGCGGACACCCAGGGAGATTCGTCTGCGGGGTCATAATTTATGGCATGCCTTAGATACAAGAGACTATAGTTAGCTTACACAAGGACATGTGTCATGACAAAAGGCGCTTTAGAGCGTTGGAAAGCTATCACAATTCTGAAGGAGGTTCTAGTATGGCCAACAGATTAAAAGGTAAAAATGCAGTGGTAACTGGAGGGGCAGGTGGCATCGGAAGTCAAATATGTCTGGCCTTGGCTGCCGAGGGAGCCAATATTGTAGTTAACGATGTAGGGGCAACCAGAGACGGTAGTGGCACTGCCAAAGCACCGGTGGATGAAGTAGTTAACGAAATTAAGACGAAAGGCGGTACAGCTATTGCCAGTCATGATTCAGTAGTGGATTTTGTTGCTGCTGAGAGGTTAATCCAGACTTGTGTTGATACTTTTGGACGTATAGATATACTGGTAAATGCTCATGGGAATTTGCGGGACAAAATGATTTGGAATATGAGTGAAGATGAGTGGGACTCAGTAATAAATGTCCATCTTAAGGGAACCTTCAATACATGCCGTCACGCCTGTGTCAGAATGAGAGAACAGAAGTATGGCAGAATTATAAACGTTACTTCAGATGCATGGCGAGGTACAGTAGGCCACGTGAATTATGGAGCAGCTAAGGGAGGTGTGGTTAGTCTCACCAGGTCTATAGCTCTGGAAATGGGACGATATGGGGTAACTGCCAATTGCTTCGCTCCAATAGCAGCAACGAGAATGACTTTTGACGATGAGGTAAAGGCCGGTATGAAGAAGAGACTGGAGGGCGGTCTTATAACAAAGGAACAGTATGAACGATTCATGAGCATGCCGGGGCCTGAACATACACCTTCAATTGTAGTGTATCTAGTAACTGAGGAGGCAGCTAATATCAACGGCCAGATATTCCACATTGAAAAAAGTAGAGTGGGAATTTACTCGGAGCCGGCAGAGGTCAAAATGGCGACAAAGGCTAAGGTGCACAGCACATTAAAGATTTCGACTGCTGAGCGAGATTTGCCAGGTAATTTCTCCAGGACCATCTTAATGGCAATGTGGCCCTTCTCACCGTATAATGGTCCACCCAGCAGGAGAGTTGCCCAAATCGTTAGCCAGATAACGGTATCGGTCACAAAGTCATAGCTGATGCCGCCGGCTTCCCTTAAGACGATAACCGCCATGAGCAAAGAGACGCTGAGGCCAAAGAGACAAGCGCAAAAAAGCTTAAATCCATATTCTAGCTTCTTAAGTACGTTCATTGTCAATGTTTACTCTCCCGTATGTAGCTAACTCCGTACCTTAAAAATGTCACCTCCTCGCAGAAACCCTCGCTTCTGGAAACGAAAAGCGAATTCTGCAGGCTAGTCGCTAGCTTTAGATTCTAGCAGTCATAAAAGGCGGACTGCCCAAGAATTCCAGGCAACCCGCCAGTTACGCCGTTACCTTACCGACTCGATAGCCTGGATGTATTTGGGGTCAATATCGGCTATTATCGGCTGTATGGCCTTTAAGGAGATATCTTTGAATCTTTTGGCCTCAGCCGGGTCATAATCGGCTATGAATGTGCCAGGAGTCCCCTTCCAGATCTCGAAAACCATACCCTGGAATCTTTCATAGAATGGCCAAGTCTCAATCCCGTCGAAAACCCTGTCGAAAGCTTCTCGCATACCCGGATTCAGCAAATCTGGATTGGACGGCAGTGACTCGTGCCATTTAGTGTTGCAGGCCATGCAGTATGGCTGTATTGACCAGACGTATGGTAGCATATTAGGACAGTAGCGGGCCAGCTCGTAGAAGAATGCGCCTCCAGTTATGTCAGTCACCACACCGTCAATCTGCTTTGTTTGTAGAGCGGTTACTACCTCGGTATAAGGCAGGAAGATGGGCGTGGCACCAAGTGCTGTCACTACTCTTGCCTGGGGCTCTCCGGCAAAGTACCGTATTTTCAGACCCTTAAGGTCTTCGAGCTTTGTGCAACGCTTTGAAGTGAAGACATAGACGTCGCCAGTATTGCCCATCCATTTTAGGATAGTAATGCCTTTGCCAGCTAGTTCCTTGGTTAGGTCTTGATATGGTTTGGTCTCGATGGCCCTCATGAACCAGGGATAATTGTCAATCAGACCTGGTGCGTGTAATAGAGCCCAAGCACGGTTCCATTGCTCATAGAAATGGGCTCCTCCATAGGTAAGGTGAATTGCGCCAGAGGCTAGTGCAGTTTGGGCATCGTTCTGGTTGTAGAGCTGTGCGTTGGGGTAAAGTTTGAGCTCAAATTTCCCCTTGAGGGACGGATGAAGTTCTGTGGCTGCGTATAGGTAATGCAGAAACGGGTTGACGCCAAACCCCTCGGCGTATTCGGGATACATAGGCCCGCCGCTGGCAAAAATGCACTGTACCACGCCCTCCTTGGGTGGAGCTGGTTTCTCTGCTGGTGCTGTTGGTAGTGCCCCTCCCTCCGGCGGTGCCGCAGGCTTGGCGCACGCGGTAAAGGTCACGCCCGTGAGCAACAACAAGCTCATCATGATTAAGACAACTTTTCGCATTTTTTAAACCTCCTTCTGTTTTATTTAGTCCTAAGTAATGAGCAGTGAACAAGGATTGCAAACTAGCGCATCTTCTCATCCCTCCTTAACCTTCTGAGGCTTTTAATTTTCAAAAGCCATATTTATAGCTTCAAAATTTAGGCTTTTCAGCCTCCTCCTTTCCCCTGCTTATTTTTAGCCTTTTGGACTGCACCCCTATGATTGGACAGAAAGGGTTAGGAGTGTCCGGTGGGGTGGTACTATATTCTGTTGATTAAGCAGTGACTCCTCAAAGTCATTCGGTGACTGATAGTTCAGTGCCGAATGAAGCCTCTTCTGATTATAGACCTCCTCTATGAAATAGGGAAGCCTTGTGACTACGTCCTCTAGCGTATCATACTCATATAGGTACACCTCCTCATATTTTAGTGTTTTGAAAAAGCTCTCCATCATAGCATTCTCATATGGGTTACCCGTTCGTGCCATGCTGATCTCAAAACCATGGTGCTTAAGCTCATCTATGTACTCAATGGAAGCATACTGCACTCCCTGGTCTGAGTGGTGGATAACATCAGGGCTAGGTCGCCGTTCAGCTATGGCCATGCGCAACGCTTCAAGCGTCAGGGCAGTGTCAATACCGGTGGAAACGGCATAAGCAATTACTCGCCGTGAATAGGCGTCCAGTATAGCTACCAGGTAGACAAAGCCAGTCTTGATGCGAATGTAGGTGATGTCGGCAATCCATACTTGATTCAGCCGATTGATAACCATCCCCTTGATTAAATTGGGATATCTTGGGAAGCGATGACTGCTATCAGTGGTCTTTACCCACTTCCGCTTGACCTGGCAAAGCAAGTCACTCTCCTGCATCAACCGCAGAACCTTTTTGTGGTTTACCATCCATCCCTCGTGCTGTAATTGCCTGGTAACCCTGCGGTAGCCGTAACGAGGGAACTCAAGACAGATGGCCTCGATCCGGTCTACCAGGTCTGCATCCACCTTCATCTGGTCAGCGTTCTTTATCCCGGGTCTATAGTAGAAGCTACTTCTGGCAATACTCATAAGCCCGCATCCCCGTCTAATACTGCTGAGAAGATATTTCCATCGCGTGATGACTTCCCTCTTACGCTGGGCCGGCTGAGGCTGTTCTGCAATCCCCTTTTTAGGAACTCGTTCTCCAGCGTTAGCTTACCCACCAGCCGCTCTAGTTTCTCTATCCTGTCCCTGAGAGCAGCCTCTTCCATGGGCTCGTTATTAAAGTTGCCCCGGCTGTATTGCCTCTTCCAGTGGTATAGTAAGCTTGGTGAAATATTATATCTGCGGCAGAGCTGAGCAGGCCTGCTTTCTCCGCTCAGCAGCTCCTCTACGATCTGTCTCTTGAATTCTAGACTGAAACCTCTCCGATTCTTCATGGCAAGATCCTTTCTCCACCCCATTATAGGGTATCCTGACCCTGCCAAACCTTCCTAACCTGAAGTGTCCAGCCCCAGGGGTTCACTCCACTTTTGTTTTGTGCTGGACACCCATCTCCAAAGGTATGCATACCCTTGATAGTATGAGCTCTGTCTGTTCTTTTATATATTGTGCTAAGGTATAGTGCTTACGCAGGAACCAGCGTCTGAAAGCCCACATGTCGCCTAATATGATGATGTCGTGTGAAATCAGCTTGGCGTCATGTGGCTTGAATTCACCCGATTGACAGCCGGAGACAAGTATTTTTTCAAATGCCTCTGCGATAAGTTCATCGTTGCGTATCAATTTTTTCCGTTGCGCCGGTTGTAGATTCCCCGCCTCGTGGTACCAGAAAAGGGTGATGTCCTGGTAATTACCGACTAGGGAGAAGTACTTTTCTATGGCAATGCGAAGGGCTTCCTCAGAGCCTGTCTTTGAAAGCGCCTCCCCGGTTTCCTGTACAAGGTCACTTAAAAATCTGGAGGTTTCCTCTTGGATAGACGAAAGGATATCGTCTTTGGATCTGAAGTAGTGGTAAAGCGTTCCGACGGTGATACCGCTATGGCGGGCTATCTCACGCACCGTGGTCTTCAGATAGCCCTTTCTTACGAACAGCGTTCCAGCAGCCCTGATTATTTGTTCCCGTCGTGAATCAGTGGGACAGGCATGCGCACTCGGGCTTTTGTTGCTGATAGATATGTTCACCACCTTCCCCTGTCCTGTCCGAAGACTCAATATCTCAGGTTGAACCTCAATAGGGCACTAATACTCTATCAAGCGCTTGATTTATTCTAGCAAGCGGGCTAGCTTTTTGTCAATAGTCTTTTTTACATAATGTTGATTTTCTACGATTTTTCGGTATACGAGTGCGTCTGGCGCGTCGACACCTCACTGCTACCGGCCAAGGTTAAACACGCCCTGACAGTGTGAAAAGCAATAATGCATTGACGATTGCACATTCCAGGCAATTGTGGATTTTGTTAAGGAACGCTAGTACGAAACTGCTATTTTGGTGACCAATCCGGACCCGAATCATCCGAATGGTTATTCGTGAGCCGAGTTTGGTCACTTCCATCAGCATTCATTAAACAGATGTCCCAGTTGCCGTCACGGTAAGATTGAAAGGCAATTTTCTTGCTGTCAGGCGACCATGTCGGGTACAAATCACTTGCGCTGGTATTAGTAAGCCTGGTTTGATTGCTGCCATCGGCGTTCACAACGTAAATTTCCCAATCAGCGTAGATATCGAGGTCTTGTCAATAGGTGTGTAAATGTCAGGCAATGGCGAGCACCTCTTCCTGCTTAGTTTCGGTTTCTTCATTCCTCTCTCGGAAGCCAAACTCCAGGTAGACCTGCATCAGCTTCTCCGGGGAG
>VGNX01000043.1 GCA_016865855.1 Chloroflexota bacterium
GTCTATGGGATTTGGCAGAGCGTCCCACTAATCAACAAAAGAAGGGCAAAACTAATCAGGCTTCGGTAACACAATTTATGACGCAACCATGCCCAGTTTGGTAACAGTTTATTTTGACGCAACACGTTACTTGCATTTTCATTCGTCATTTTGATTTCTGGCATTTAAATTTTGATGTGGTCATCGTTTGACACTATATCTGTATTTTGTTAAACTGCTATTAAGGTGGCGAAGGAATCAGCCGAGACCTTACCTGCTGAGACTTCAACCAAGGGCTTGGTCGAGATTTTTACCGGCGAGGGCAAAGGCAAAACATCAGCAGCTTTGGGGGTGGCTCTCCGTGCCCTGGGACAGGGTCTCCGCGTCCATATCGTTTACTTCATGAAGGGCGACTTTCCCTATGGAGAGCAGAAAATCCTATCCGAGTTATCCAATGTCACCTTTGATAGGTTTGGGTTTCAGGATTTTGTTGATCCAGACAATGTTAAACCAGAGGAGAAAGAAGAAGCTCGAAAAGCCCTAGCAGCTGCCCGAAAAGCTGTGCTCAGCCTGGAATACGATGTAGTCATCCTCGACGAAGTAAACGTGGCTATTGCCTGGAAGCTGATTGACCTTGATGCGGTGATAAAGCTCATACATGACAAGCCGAAAAATATAGAGCTTATCCTTACCGGCCGCTACGCTGACCCGAGGCTAATCGAGCTGGCTGATTTAGTCACCGATATGGTCAAGGTAAAGCATCCGTTCGATAAAGGGATACTATCCCGCAAGGGTATCGATTACTAAGAAGTGTTTACTGTCATTGCGAGGGGCAAAGTCCCCGAAGCAATCTTAGAGGGGGTGGGTAGACGTGAGATTGCCACGCTTCGCTCGCAATGACAGCAGGGATCGCTGAATGCGCTGAAACCTGAATTGGGAGGATAAAGTGTTAGGGCGACGAAAGAAAGAAGAACTGGAGAAAAAGGCTAGCCAGTGGCATGCCCAGGCCCAATGTTTTGAGGAAAGGCAAGATTCCTTTATCACCGCCTCAGGCGTTCCTATTGAACGCCTGTATACACCTCTCGACATTGCTGATTTAGACTATCTTCGAGACCTGGGTTTCCCTGGTGAGTATCCATATACCCGCGGTGTTCACTACACCGTCTATAGAGGCAAGCTGTGGACGATGCGCATGTTTGCTGGCTTCGGCTGTGCCGAGGAGACCAACGCCCGCTACAAGTATCTTCTGGAGCATGGGGAAACCGGGCTGAGCGTTGCCTTCGACTTCCCGACTCTAAATGGTTACGATACCGATGCCCCTGAAGCTAGGGGGGAGTTCGGCAAGTGTGGTGTGGCTGTTTCTTCCCTGGCTGACATGGAGATATTGTTCGCTGGCATTCCTGTTGATGAGATAACTACCTCCATGACCATAAACGGGCCAGCCGCAGTTATTTGGGCTATGTATCTGGCTAATGCTCAGAAGCGGGGTATCCCACTGGATAAATTGGGTGGCACCATACAGAACGATATACTGAAAGAATATATGGCGCAAAATGCTTTTATCTTTCCGCCAAAGCCGTCTATGCGCCTTATCGTTGACACCTTTGAATTCGGCATGAAGCGGGTACCACGCTGGAACACCATCAGCATCAGCGGTTACCACATCCGCGAAGCCGGTGCCACCGCCGTTCAGGAGCTGGCCTTCACCTTAGCTGACGGTCTTGCCTATGTTCAGGCAGGCATTGACCGCGGGCTGAAGGTGGACGATTTCGCTCCCAGGCTCAGTTTTTTCTTCAATTGCCACAACGATTTCTTTGAGGAGATCGCCAAGTTCCGTGCTGCCCGCCGTATCTGGGCACGGGAGATGAAAGAGCGGTTCAACGGTAGCGAGCGCTCTCAATGGCTCCGCTTCCATACCCAGACAGCCGGTTGCTCGCTGGCTGCCCAGCAGCCTGAGAACAACATTGTTCGTACCACCATTCAGGCTCTGGCTGCTGCCCTCGGCGGCACACAATCATTGCACACCAATTCCATGGACGAAGCCCTGGCTCTGCCCTCGGAAAAGGCGGTGACCATTGCTTTGCGCACTCAGCAAATTATCGCCCACGAAAGCGGAGTGGCTAACACCATTGACCCTCTGGGCGGCAGTTATTTCGTTGAGCACCTCACCAGCAAGGCAGAGAAGGCTGTGTACGAGTATTTTGCCAAGATCGATGCCTTGGGTGGCGTTATACCGGCTATGGAGGCTGGCTTCTTCCACCGGGAAATCGCCGACTCGGCTTATCGCTACCAGCAGGAGATAGATAGCAAGAAGCGCATCGTTGTCGGCGTCAACGAATATGTTATGGATGAGCCGATTATGATCCCCATTCTGGAAATGGATAAAGAAGGCGAGAGGCGACAATTCGAGCAGCTCAGCCGACTGCGCCGGGAAAGGGATAATGAGCGGGTCTCGATAAAGCTTGAG
Source organism: Chloroflexota bacterium (assembly GCA_016865855.1). Classification (GTDB taxonomy): domain Bacteria; phylum Chloroflexota; class Dehalococcoidia; order GIF9; family UBA5629; genus 9FT-COMBO-48-23. Next base: position 2,447 of record VGNX01000043.1, read on the forward strand.
GCATTGCGCCAGGCTGCTCAAGGCAATGAAAATCTGATGCCTTATATTCTGGAGGCGGTAAGCGCCTATGCAACTCTGGGTGAAGTCTGCGGCGTGCTACGCAGGGTTTTTGGGGAATACCGGTTGCCAGCACTGGTATAATGTAAAAATCAAAAATCAAAATGCAAAATGACAAATCAAAATTCAAAAGTAGAGACACATATTCAGGTCTGTTCGCTTCTAAAGAACAAAAATAAATTTTGCATTTTCACCTGTCATTTTGACTTTTAACGTTTGATTTTTAAATTTTGACCTAGTGAAGAGTCTTCAGAGGCGCAACATATCAAGCGAATAAAAAAGGAGGAACAAGATGAAAATAAGCTTGAGCGTCATCAAGGCTGACATCGGCGGCTATGTTGGCCATTCCAGCTCACATCCAGAGGTGCTGGATAAAGCCGAAAAGTGTATAGCAGCGGCTAAAAAGGCCGGGCTGCTAATCGACTATCATGTTACCAGATGCGGTGATGACCTCCAGCTGATAATGACTCACCAGCATGGAGAGGAGGACGAGAAAATCCACAAGCTGGCCTGGGATACCTTCGTCGACTGCACCAAAATAGCCAAGAAACTGAAGCTGCATGGTGCCGGTCAGGACATGCTGGCTGATGCCTTTTCAGGCAACGTCAAGGGCATGGGGCCCGGGGTTGCCGAGATGGAATTCGAGGAACGCGAAGCCGAGACCATTATCATCTTTATGGCGGATAAAACCGCCTCGGGTGCCTGGAACCTGCCCTTGTACAAAATCTTTGCCGACCCTTTCAACACCATCGGCCTGGTCATAGCTGGCAATATGCATGGCGGCTTTTCCTTCGAGGTTCATGATGTAAAAGAGCACAAGAAGATAGTCTTCAATGCCCCTGAGGAAATCTATGATATGCTGGTTTTCATAGGCGCACCCGGCCGCTTTGCCGTTAAAGCGGTGTACCATCGGGAGAGCGGAGAAATAGCGGCGGTCTCGTCCACTCAGCGCTTGTCTTTGATGGCTGGCAGGTATGTTGGCAAAGATGACCCGGTGTGTATTGTCCGCTCTCAGGGTCACTTCCCGGCTGTAGGCGAGGTTCTTGAACCTTTTGCTTCTCCCAACATCGTGGAGGGTTGGATGAGGGGCTCACACCACGGTCCGCTGATGCCTGTAGCCGTTAGGGAAAGCAATCCATCTCGTTTCGATGGCCCACCAAGGGTGATTGCCGCCGGTTTTCAGCTTTCAGGAGGTAAGCTAGTTGGCCCTCAGGACATGTTCGATGACCCAGCTTTCAACAATGCCCGTCAACAGGCCAACGATATCGCTGACATGCTACGCCGTCTCGGACCTTTCGAACCTCATCGTTTGCCACTGGAAGAGATGGAATACACCACCATGCCGGAGGTGATGAAAAAGCTTGAGGGAAGGTTCAAAAGCATTTAGTCACAGATGTCTATTCATGTAGCCGCGGGGCTTTAGCCCCGCTGGCTCGACCCTAAAGGGTCGAGGCTACATGTGAGTTGGTGATAGGCGATCCTAAAGGGTCGCGACTACATCAAAAAGGGGAAATGCCTAGGTTACTCTTAGCTACCACCAACCAGGGCAAACTCCGTGAATACTGCCATCTACTTAAAGGGTTGCCTTTTGAGATAGTGACCCCAGCCGATGAGGGTATAGATATAACTGTGGATGAGAAGAAGAAGACCTTCAAGGAAAATGCTCGGTTAAAGGCTACCACCTATTCCAGGTTGAGTGGTCTGGTTACACTGGCCGACGATTCCGGGCTTGAAGTTGACGCTTTGGGCGGCGGGCCTGGCATCATCTCAGCTCGCTTTGCCGGGGAACAAGCCAGCGATAGAGACAGGGTTGAGCATCTTCTGGCCAGACTGAAGGAAGTTCCCTGGGAAAAGCGAACTGCTCGTTTCAGATGCGTTATCGCCATAGCTACCCCGGAAGGAAGAACGGAGCTATGTGATGGAGAGTGCCAGGGCTTAATTGCTTTCCAACCTAAAGGGGAGAACGGGTTTGGCTATGACCCGGTTTTTTACCTCCCGGAATTCGGCAAAACCATAGCTGAACTCACCTTGGAGGCAAAGAACCAGGTTAGCCATCGTGGCAAAGCCGCCCGGAAGGCATATAGAATACTTGAGCGACTTGCGGAGAAGGCGAAAGCATGACCGGACTTTCTGACCCCTTTAACCGTCCCATCAACTATCTTCGCATCTCGGTGACCGACCGCTGCAACCTGCGTTGCATCTACTGCATGCCAGCCGAGGGCATTGACCTGCTGCCTCATGGCGAAATCTTAACCTACGAAGAGATTGCCACAATTGTCAGGCTGGCTGCGGAACTGGGCATCAATAAGCTCAGGCTCACCGGCGGTGAGCCACTGGTCAGAGCCAAACTGACGGAGCTGGTAGCCATGCTGGCTGATATAGACGCTATTGATGATATTTCCCTGACTACTAATGGCGTTCTCCTCAAGGAGTACGCCAGTGAGCTCAAGCAGGCTGGCTTGAAGCGAGTCAACGTCAGCCTGGATTCCTTAAATCAAGATAAGTTCGAGCGGATAACGCGCCATCGCAAGTTAAGCGATGTCTTACAGGGCATCGAGGCGGCTAAGGCTTGTGGACTGAATCCAGTCAAAATCAACATGGTGGTCATGCGCGGCATAAATGATGATGAGATTTTAGGTTTTGCCAAATTTACCATAACCGAAGGCTGGCATGTGCGTTTTATCGAGCTGATGCCCTTTGTTACAGATAATCCGCCAGAGGGGCATTCAATCGGTAGGAAGGCTAATAGCCACCCTCAATTTATGTCGGCTAATGAAATAAAGGAGCGGCTCAACAGCCTGGGGGAGCTGAAGCCCTGCCTGCCCATCACTGGCAACGGCCCGGCCAAATACTTTCGTTTTCCTCAAGCTAGTGGCACCATCGGCTTTATCACCCCGGTTAGCCAGCATTTCTGCTTCAGTTGCAACCGTCTTCGACTTACTGCTGAAGGTAAGCTCCGTCCCTGCCTGCTCAGTGACCAGGAGATTGACCTCCGCCAGCCATTACGCAGTGGCGCTTCACCTGAAAAACTGAAGCAGGTCATAACAGAGGCTATTCAGACAAAGCCCAAGGAGCACCAGCTTGCCCAAGGGCATACTTCCAAAAAACGCCTCATGTCCCAGGTAGGAGGTTAGACATGAGTTCATCCTCGGATATTCGGATGGTAGATGTCGGGGAAAAGCCGGTTACGGCCAGACAAGCTGTAGCCAGGGGCAGGGTATTGATGCAGGCGGCAACTTTGAAGCTGCTCAAACAGGGCAAGTTACTTAAGGGAGATGTTTTGGCTGCAGCCCGTGTCGCCGGTATCATGGCGGCCAAAGAAACCCATCGCCTCATCCCGTTGTGTCACCCGCTGCTCATTGACGATGTCAATATCGAATTCACCACAGATGAAAAAGCCTCAGCGGTAGAAATCACGGCTACGGTTAAAGGCAGCGGCAAGACCGGCTTCGAGATGGAAGCTTTAACTGCTGTAGCCATAAGTGGCCTGACCATCTACGATATGTGCAAAACCGTAGACCAAACGCTGCGCCTGGACAACATCCGCCTCACCAGGAAAAGCGGTGGCAAAAGCGGCACCATCTCGTTAGAATAACCCACCCCGTCATTACGAGCTCTTCGCCCACTCTCATTCTGAGCTCTTTACTTGTCATTCTGAGGGAGCGAAGCGACCGAAGAATCTCATACGTGTAAAATACCAAGCACTAAATCCGAAATCCTAAACAAATTCCAATTACCGAAATACAAAAATTCAAGATAGAACGGGTACCCCGGGTATCTGCTTGTGGTCTTGGGTGAGGGTGACAAAATAGAAACAATCCTCCCAAAACTGATTGACTTACCCCTGCGGGCGGGGTATACTCTTGTCATTACAACTGTTGGGGGGTGTCACATGAAGTTGTCCTGCCTTCAAGAGAATCTTAACAAGGGCTTAGGCATAGTCAGTAGAGCTGTAGCCACGAGAACTACCTTGCCTATCACTCAGAATGTCTTGATAGCCACCGACCAGTCCCGTCTTAAGCTAGCCGCCACCAACCTGGAAATAGCCATCAGCTGCTGGGTCGGTGCCAAAATAGAGGAGGAAGGTGCTATTACTATCCCTGCCCGCCTTCTTACCGAATTCATCAGCTCTCTTCCCAACGACCGTATCGATATTGCTCTCACTCAGCGCACCCTTCAACTTAAGTGTGCCCGTTTTGAAGCTCGAATCAATGGCCTTGACGCTCAAGATTTCCCGCCGATTCCTCAAGTCAGTGATGGCATAGCTACCAAAATTGAGGTTGGAGCTTTGAGGGAAGGAATTAGCCAGGTCACCTTTGCTGCCGCTACTGAAGAATCCCGCCCCGTGCTTACGGGGAACCAGCTTGAATTTGATGGAGATAAGCTGGCTCTGGCGGCGGCTGATGGCTTTAGATTGGCTGTCCATAATACCTCTCTACTGGAGCCAGTTAAGAATAAAACTGCCATAATCGTGCCGGCGCGAGCCTTGAACGAATTAAGCCGCTTCCTCACCGACCAGGAGGAACCGGTTGAGATTACTGTAAATCAGCAAAAGAGCCAGATACTGTTTAAGCTCAAGACCATAGAAATGGTGTCCCAGCTTATCCAGGGCGCTTTCCCCAACTACTCGCAGCTCATCCCACAGAGCTATGTTACCCGGGCTGTTGTTGATGTGGCTGAGTTCCTGCGAGCTATCAGAATGGCCTCCATTTTTGCCCGCGATGGCAGCGGCATCGTCCGCCTGGTCGTCAGCCCCGGCGTCGAGCTCACTCCCGGCAAGGTGAATATATCAGCCCGAGCTGAGGAAGTTGGAGATAACGTCAGCGAGATCGATGCTTTAGTTGATGGCGAGCCAGCCAAGATTGCTTTCAATGCCAAATACCTCTCCGATGTCCTGTCTGTCCTTCATCAAAAACAAGTTGCCCTGGAAACCACCACTTCTTCCAGCCCCGGTGTTATCCGCCCCGTGGGCGTCGACAACTACATCCACGTCGTCATGCCTATGTTTGTCCAGTGGTAAGCAAGCCAGCCATTATCCTGGCGAATGTAGCTGCGACCTTTTAAGGTCGCCCATGGGTTGGGTTTGGCGAGGCTAAAGCCTCGCAACTACTTTAGGCCGAACACAAGAAGAGAAGGGCAAAATAGCATGATAGAACTGAAGTACTGTTTAGTCATTGAAGCAACAGAAGACCCCACCTTTTTCGGCTTTTATTCCCCTGATTTGGAAGGCTTTACCGGAGTTGGGCATTCTATCGAGGACTGCCTATATAAGGCAAAGTGGGGGATGGAGGAGCATATTGCCCTTCTCAAAGAAAGGGGAACGCCAATTCCTAAAGCCAATCCCAATCCTACTGTAGTGATACGTAATGAGAAGCGGCTTAAGATGGTAGTAAAAACCTAGTTTGAAGTTATTATGTGGCCGCGACCTTTTAAGGTCGCCCGCATTGAAAAGGTACTACTAAAGAGGAGGTGTAAGGATGAGAAAATTAAGCCTGTTCGTTAGTGCGGTTGTGGCAATTTCCCTTATTTTCACAGCCTCTTGTGTAAGTAAGGAAGTCCCAGTAACAGAGACGTATTACGAAACTGAATACAGGACAGAGACCTACACCGAGATTGGGGAGGAGCACCGGGAGTTCCTTGCACCTAAAACTAGTAGGTGGGCCCCTATATACTTCGAGGCTTTGTGGGGAGAGGTAGTAATGGGTATTTACTACGATGGTTTCGAAACCGACACAGCTGGGTATCCGAAGAGCCAGGTAAGGCTTATCCTAAGCTCAGCAACCACAGGTCACTGGGCTACAGGTATCTATGACCTTACCGGAGTAGGCCAAATTCCTCAATACCCCCCAGACCCTGCTCTATGGGACCCAGACTCTTGGGAAGGGACAAAGTATCTCGGCACCCCAGCACAACAGGAATGGCTCGCCAACTTCAATGCTATCATAACGAGCCCGAGGCACCTCTTATACGGGATTACTTCAGACCAGCACACCGGCCGAGATATTGTAGTGGATATCACCGGAGTGGAAGAATTAATGATAATCACCCATTCTGCCTGGGGTTCTACCTCAGCCTCTCCCGTTATTGAAAGGGTTCAACTAATGTGGTTCAATGAAATCACCAAGGAAAGGCAGATCCCCTATCAAGTAGAGAAACAGAGGACGGTCACGAAAACAGAAAAGGTACCCATCTGGGAAGCCATTTTCGGTAAGTAGCCAGCTTACAAATGCGACAGGAGGTGCAGAGGTGAAGAAATTAAGTTTATTGCTTGCCATGATTATGGTAACTTCCCTTGTTTTCACAGTCTCCTGTGTAAGTAAGGAAGTGCCAGTGACAGAAACCTATTACGAAACTGAGTATAGGACAGAGTATAAGACAGAGAGCTATACTGCAACAGAGGATGTCGTGGCAAAGACCGTTGAAGGCTCCGAACTACTTAGTATTAAGAGGCAATGGAGAACCAGTTATGTATACCTAGTTGGGAGCCAAGCCTCCTTTACATGTTATTACGGATACAGCATTGGTACACAGGAACACTCAAATAGCCATGTCCAGATTTCTTTCACCTTGCAGCCCGAACTGCATAAAGGAATAGTTTATGTTATTGACCTTACGGGTGCTTGTCATGACCAAAGCATCCGATACCCTGATGAACTATTCGGATATTTACATTCGATTATTGATGAAGGATGCCAAATTGAGCAACCAACCCTACAGGGTGGCCTGATGGGTGGTATTACACCTGGAGTGGCAGAAGTTGAGTATATCAAACGTTGGGTTGATGGCTTCAATCCCCTGATTGAAAATCCTGCACGCACTTTGGGCAAATTATTGGTAGAGAAAGCGACAATAGGCGACTATATCACTTTTGATGCAAAAGGTATAAAGGAATTTGCCGTGGTTATTGGTGTCAAACCTGAGATTAAACCATCTAGTGTGGAGCTAACTTGGTCTGACGACATTATTGAGAAAAGGGAAATAACCAAAGTGAGACAAGTCCCATATGAAGTGCCAGTGCAGGTAGAGAAGCAAAGAACGGTTATGCAAACGAAGAAGGTGCCGTTTTGGGAAGTCATTTTTGGTGAATAGGCATTGATGTAGCTGAGGCACTATCAGCTAGCAGGTCATGGGCTGGAAATAAAAACTATTGGAAAGAAGCTAATCCTCGAAAGGGCCCCCGATAAGATTCTTCCGGAGCCTACCTTGGGCGAGATTCTTCGGTCGTGTAGTTTACCCTGAGCTGCAAGAGATTCTTCACTACGAGATTCTTCGTCGCTTCGCTCCTCAGAATGACAATAGCGAAGTACCCCTCAGGATGACAATAGCGAAGTACTCCTCAGGATGACAATAGCGAAGGGCTCCCTCAGAATGACATGAGGCGAAGAGCTCAGAATGACAGAGGTAGGCTCTTTTTCCTGCTAGCAGGTGAATTTGAAAGAATAGTGCTTTGGGGGTATAATCACGTTTAGGAGCAGTCAAAAAGGTGGCTAGAAAAGGAGTGAATACTGTAAAAGCCTTTCAGGTCATTCGGGGCGGTATCGTATTTGAACTTCAGCCTGAACCTGAGGGTGGCTATACTATTTCTGTGCCATCACTGCCCGGCTGTATATCCTACGGAAAAACCTTCGAGGAAGCCATAGAAATGATAAAAGATGCTATGGAGGGATGGCTAGCAGTAGCCCGAGAGGAGGGAGTGCCAATTCCGGAACAGTTTGAGACCATCCAAGTAGCAGCTCTTTAGAAGATAGGCGTGAAACAGGAGCTACCGTCCCTAAAACCGAGAGAGGTAGTTGAGGCACTGGAACGCGTTGGCTTCTCAATCAAAAGACAAACAGGTAGCCATATCATCCTCTATAAATCCGGACTCCGTCGTCCGCTGTCAATACCTGTTCATCCTAAGGACCTCCCAAAGGGCACCATTAGAGCTATCATTAGGCAAGCTAATTTGACTGTAGAAGAATTCTTGTAGATACTTTGATTTTTGTGGGGAATAACCTAGTTCTCAAAGAGACTTGAAGAGCAAGGAGGAGCATCATGGCCAAAGTTAATACTGTACTCGGTCAGATTTCAGCAGATGAACTGGGTCAAACTCTGATTCACGAGCATCTGACTTTTGGTTATCTGGGTTGGGACTGCGACGCACTGGCTCCGCCCTATGACCGGGAAGCAGCCGCCAAGACTTGTGTTGAAGCTTTGAAGGAAGCCAAAGCTTATGGGCTGAAGACGCTGGTTGATGCTACCGCCAGCGATGCCGGCAGGGATATAGAACTGCAGAAGATTGTCTCCGAGAGGCTGGGTATAAACATCATCTGTGCCACCGGCATGTACACCGAGAGATATGGGAAGCCCGGCTACCTTAAGTTTCGCAGCCAGGTGTATGACATCACCGCCGAGGTATGCGAAACGTTTGTGAAGGAAATCACTAAAGGTATCGGGAATACGGGGGTTAAGGCCGGCGTTATTAAGGCGGCAACAGGTCACGGGAAGATTTCTGCTTACGAGGAGAAAATGCTCAAGGCAGCGGCCAGAGCTCAGAAGGAGACCGGTGTGCCCATAATCACCCATACCGAGGCCGGAACCATGGGGCCAGAGCAGGCTGACTTCCTCATCTCTGAAGGGGCAGACCCCAAGCGCATAACCATCGGGCACATGTGCGGCAATGCTAACCTGCAATACCACCTCTCCGTTCTCGATAAGGGCGTGTACATAGCTTTCGATCGATTAGGCATTGACCTTCTCTTTCCGGACAGACTCAGGAAAGCTTGCCTCATCGGTCTGGTTGGTATCGGCTATGCCGATAGAATTCTGCTCTCTCAGGATCATGGGCCATACTGGCTGGGCCGCTTCTTCGAGTTTCCAGATGCTGCAAAGCCGCTTCTTGCCAACTGGTCCTATGTACACGTGTTCAAAAACATCATCCCGGCTCTCAAGGAGGCTGGAATCAATGATAACAAGATAAATACCATGATGGTGGAGAACCCGCGGAGGCTATTCAGTGGCGAGTAGCTTAAATCGAGAACTATTTGAGGCAAACCCTGCTGCCCTTCTGGAGAAGGCGATAAAGGAGTATGTGGCTCAAAATCCCGGCAACCGTCATCAGGCTTTTGGGGGCGACCACATTTTTGATGAGCCGTTAGTTGGCTTCGCCGATGGCGATGACGCCATATTTCAGGATTACAAAGCGATAATTGGCGACTTTCATTTTACGCCCCGGGAAGCTCTGGAAAAGCACCTTAAGTCGAAGAAGTGTAAGGAAGAGCATCCGGCAAATGTGAGTGTAATATCATTTGTCTTGCCGGCCACTCACAAGACCCGTGTCAGCAACCGCCGTGAAACTGCCATCGCATCTGCCAGGTGGAACCACACCCGCTGGCACGGTCAAGACTTCATCAATGAACTATCTCACTATGTAGTGTCTCTGCTGGAAGGTTTGGGCCACCAGGCGGTAGCCCCTGAGTTAGCTGATTTCTTTAGCTGGAAGGACTTTCCCAATGGCCTGGCATCTAACTGGTCGCAGAGGCATATTGCTTACGCTGCTGGCCTGGGGACTTTCAGTCTCAACGATGGTTTGATTACTCCCAGAGGAATCGCCATGCGCTGTGGTAGCGTGGTAACCGATGTAAAACTGCCACCTAGTCCCAGAACCTACGAGAATTACCGGGCAAACTGTCTTTTCTATTGGGATGGCTCATGTCGGAGTTGCATTGAACGGTGTCCTGCTAGTGCCATCAGTGAGCAGGGGCATGACAAGAACAAATGCCAGGAGTTCCTTTTTACCAAACAAAAAGAAATACTCAAGGAGTTAGGAAGAGAAGAAGGTTATATTGGTCGCTACCTGGGCTGCGGACTTTGTCAGACAAAGGTGCCTTGCGAAGCCAGGATACCACCCAAAACTAAAAACGAGAACCGGCGGTAACAACGAGTTTTGTGTGCAGAATCTGGAATTATCCCTATTGACAGAAAAGGGGCTATGGGTTATGCTTCACCTTGTAATACGAGGTAAAATCCACGTATTTAGCTAGGGGGCATCTGTAGAGTGGAGATATTTTATTTTGTATCGCTCGTTGTGCTGGCTTTTTGGCTTGGTGCTTGTCCTTTTTCGGTATGGATTGGAAAGTGGCTGTTAGGTAAGGACGTAAGAAACTATGGAGACGGCAATCCCGGGGCATTTAATGTTCTGCGAGCCGGAGGCCGCAAGGCGTTTGTCTTTGCTATGTTTCTGGATATAGGAAAAGGCGTCCCTTTTGTAGCCTTGGCACATTATTATTTTGAACTGCCTATGGCTATGGTGATGGCAGTGGGACTGAGCGCCATTTTGGGTCACGCCTTCACTCCGATACTGCGGTTCAATGGAGGCAAGGCCTTGGGAGTCATGGGAGGCGTCCTGTTGGCGCTACCGCAACATGAGATATTCATTTCAGTTCTTATCTTTATGTTTTTGGGTTTTCTCTTAATAGACATCGATGCCTGGCGGGTGATGTTCGGCACAACGGCCACATTGATTTACCTGGTGGTTACAAAAGGAGTATCATTAGAGCCGCTGTTCATGCTATGTGTGATAGCAATACTGGCCGTAAAACACTTTGATGACCTGAAAATTAGGCCAAAATTTAGGGGAAAGCTTATCACTTGGCTTCAAGCTAGAAAAACGGCGAACATAGGTCGGCAATAGGAAGGGTTGAGAGAATGCTGTATCAAATGGTAATTGCTGTCTTGCTGGTTGTCTTTGCGGCTAATCTCATACTTAATTTGAGATCGCTCAGGAGACCGGATAGTAATAGTAAGATAGCCGAACCGGCGCCTCTTATTTCGGTACTTATTCCAGCCAGGAACGAAGAGGAAAACATAGAAACCTGTTTAAAGTCATTACAGAAACAGGACTACCTCAACTTTGAGATTCTGGTGTTGGACGATAACTCCACAGACAGCACGGCTGAGCTTGTTGAGGGGATGGCAGCTAAGGACGAGCGCATCAGGCTGATAAAGGGTGAACCGCTTCCTGAAGGCTGGGCAGGCAAGCCTTTTGCCTGCTGCCAGCTTGCTGAGAAGGCCAGAGGTTCCTGGCTGCTATTTGTTGATGCCGATACCACACATGCCCCATATATGCTGCGCAGCACGCTGGCTCTGGCTCTGGAGCTTAAGCCTTCCCTGCTCTCTGGATTTCCCCGCCAGATGGCTGAATCTCTTCCTGAGAAGATAGCCATGCCGTTAATGTACTTTGTTATTATGAGCTGGCTGCCATTGTGGTGGCTGCAGCGCTCCAAAGAGCCGAGACCATCGCTGGCTATCGGTCAATTTCTCCTCTTCCCCAGGGAAGAATACTGGCGTATTGGCGGACATATGGCAGTAAAAGACAGGATACTGGAGGATATCTGGCTGGGGGTTGAAACAGTTCGACATGGTGGTCGGCATATCGCTGTTGATTTATCGGCAGTGTTCTATTGTCGTATGTACCGAAATGTGGGGGCAATGTGGGAGGGTTTTGTCAAGTTTATATATTCAGTGACGGCGTTATCCCCAGCAGCGTTAGTTGGACTGCTAGCCGCTGGCTTCGTCTTCTATTTAGCTCCGTTCTACTGGCTGTGGAATGGGTATTTATCAACGGCGGCTCCTACCGATTGGCGATTTATAGCTGTTTTTCAAGTGGCTATGATTATATTTATGCGCTGGCTGGTAGACAATCATTTTAGACAGTCGCTAATCTCAACCTTCCTGCATCCGCTCGGGTTCTCATTTCTTTTTGCAGTCGGCCTTTATGGTGGTTGGCGGGAAGTAGTTGGTCTAGGTGTCCGATGGAAGGAACGACTGTACGGCGAGACGTCAGGCGTGAAGTAGAAATCAAGGTAAACCCTGCTAACCGTTTAAGCTCAGCTAAATGAAAAGTTTGATACTGGCTAGCGGCTTCGGGACAAGGCTCTATCCGCTGACTACCACCAAGGCAAAAGGTCTTCTCGACTACAAAGGCAAAGCATTAATAAGTCATATTGTGGATAAGATTCCGCAGGATATCGATATCCTGGTTAACTCCAACAAAAGGTTTGAAGCTGATTTTCGTTGCTGGCAGGGTACCATAGGCAGGACAGTGACCCTATGTGTCGAGCCAGTCTTTACTGAGGAGCAAGCATTTGGTGCTGTAGGCTCCCTGGATTACTGGATTAGAGCCAAAAACATAACTGATGATTTACTGGTCATTGCCAGCGACAACTACTTCGAGTTTGACCTGTGCCAGTTCATTGCCGCTTACAATGGCAAAAACACCCTGGTAGCTGTTTATGATATCGGCGACAAAAGTAAAGCCAGCCGATATGGTGTTGTCCAGTTAGATGGGCGCAGGATAGCTGAATTTGAAGAGAAGCCGGCGCAGCCTAAATCGAGCCTCATCGCTACCGCCTGCTACATTTTCCCATCTCGGATATTCCCTCTCTTGCTTAAATGCTGTGCTCAGGGCAAGAGGGACAATCTAGGCAGCTTCATCGCTTACCTGATAGAAACAGATGAAGTCCATGTTTATACCTTTAGTGAGCTGTGGTTTGATATCGGCAGCATTGATGTCTATCAGTCACTCTAACAAACCGGGTCCTGAGCACCTGTGTATGGCTACTCCGATAAGAAATTCTAAATACTAAACCCTAAATCATAAACAATCTCAAAATTCAAATTATTCAAATTCGAAGTCCCGATGTTTCGGTCATTAATTTTTGAGGTTTTGGATTTGTTTGGAATTTAGAAATTCGGATTTAGGATTTGCCTTTGGGAGGGACGGAAGTGACCCTTTAGGGTCGCTGGGGCGAGGCTAAAACCTCGCCGCTACATCTTCTATTAGATTGAGGGGTCAACAGGCTGTCTGAAAATGTAGTCCCGACCCTTTAGGGTCGTGGTTCCCGAGGCTAAAGCCTCGGGTCTACATGCTTAATGTGTATCACCAATGTAGCTATAACTTCTCCCACAAAGTAGAGAGAAAAATTGTCACATAGAGTTTTCGGACAGCCTCCAAAGTGATGAACAAGGAGCTTATTGCTATTCTTGGTGGTTGTCTGTTTGTGTGTCTGGTTCTTTGCCTGTGTGCCTTGTATTTGCTGTGACGCCATCTTAGACTTGAAGAGATATACCGGCGCGAGACGAGGCTAAAGCCTCGCAGCTACATGCTATCTTCATCAGTCACTGTGAACCATTCGCCATTGTCATTCTGAGCCTTCTCACCCGGCCATGTTCCTGGCAATGACAAAAAGTCTGTATTGACAAGGTGTTGGAAGGACATTATCATTGTACGAGGTAAGCATTTGAAGCAAGGCATAACTGTTAATCTGTCCAGTGATACTCTTCGAATGCGCATTTTGAAGGAGGGTTGCTGACATGGCTAATAAAAATAACGAAGACGGGCTGAGGGAAATGACTCAGGAATGGGAAAGGGAGTACGAGAGTTCATTAAGGAAAAGGCCTGAGAGAAAAGAGAGGTTTGAGAATCTTTCCTGGATAAGGGTAAAACCTCTGTATACGCCAGGTGATATTGAGGGGCTGGATTATGAAAGGGACATAGGTTTTCCCGGCAAATATCCATATACCAGGGGTGTATACTCCACGATGTACAGAGTGAGACCCTGGACGGTGAGACAGGTAATTGGCTATGGTGGCGGAGTGGAGAGCAGCCAGAGATTTAAATTTATGGAAGAGCATGGGCAGACAGGCTTCAGTATTGTTTTTGACCATCCTACTAATATGGGCTTGGATTCGGATGAAGAGGTTGCCGAGGGCTTTGTCGGCAGAGAAGGAACGGCTCTCGACACTATTCAGGACATGAGGGACCTTCTAAAAGGCGTGGATATGGAAAAGGGCGGCATTAATATAATTGCGGTACATCCTGCCATACTTGCCATGGTGGTTGCCGTCGCTCAGGAAAGATGCATAGATTTAAGAAATCTTTCCGGCACTCTTCAAAACTACCCTGTCATAGGGCATACAATGGGGAGCTGTTCTGATATATATGGTGGCACGAATTTCTTTTCTAAGAGGTTTTGCATAGATATTGTGGAGTACTGTACCCGAAATCTCCCCAGGTGGAATTCTGTTAGCGTGGCGGTGAGAAAT
>VGNX01000044.1 GCA_016865855.1 Chloroflexota bacterium
TCCCGGGAAACCCAGGCACTTGTGAACACTATTTTGGAATGCTTACTTGCTCTAGCAGCCAAGGTGGAAGACAATTCTCCTAGGGAATTAGAACAGGGATTCGAATTCCCTTGGGGGCACCAAACGTTCTTAGCCAAGGCGAGCTACGCATACCTCTCCGCCCTCTATGACCACCGTCATTGTCCGTCGGCAGTTAGGGCAGGTGAGTGGGCCGCTGTAGTTCATCTGGGATGGCTCCAGTGGGATGCTTTTGCCGCAGCCTAGACAGATCACCCCAGAGGAGCCTCTTGAGCTAGCCTGGTGCTGCTTTTTATGGCTGGCTAATTCTTCTATATTCTCGAACTCGATTCCACAGGTAACACACTTAAAGCGCATATCTTTCTCCTTTCCGATTCCTCTTAAACGTAGCCTTATTCTAAACCATCAAGGGGAATATGTTAAGAGCAACCTTACACAGCTCGTCCCCCTATATCTGGTGTCAAATGTCAAGGAGGGATTGTTTGGCAACTCCTCGTCGTCATTGCGAGCGAAGCGTGGCAATCTCTGGGATTGCTTCGGAGCTTACTCTCCTCGCAATGACAAATAAACACTGTCAAAGGTCAAACATGGACTTATGCTTTTTCTTTGCATCGTTTTTTATCTTCTCCAGCGTATTATCTATCTTGTCCAAACGTGAACTTATATTCTCCAAATATTTGTTATTCTCTTTTAGAAGTTTTACCAGTTCCTCAAATTCCTGTTTCTCCATCATTTGCCTCCTCAGTCGTCCAATGAGAAAACTAGACTAGAAACCTGTTCTATTAATAGGCACCCCACTGGCAGACAATGTGACCTAGGCTATTTTTAGTATCTGTTGTTTATGTTCCTCAAGCACCTTTTCGTACTGGGCATCAAGCTGGCTGTTGATGCGGCGCCATTCCTCTAAGAACTGTGGATGTCGCTCAGACTCAATGCGGACTTTGACTCCCATCTGTTGCTGCAGGGCTTTGTTGGTCTCTTGCAACTTAGCCTCAAAATCTTTTTTGAATTGGAGGTATGTCTGCTGTCTGGCTTGTCCATAATAATTAAGTAGGTTGGTTATCCGGTCGAGGATGGTATCGACAAGGTTCTTGTTTTCCTTCAGCAGCCTGAGGCCTGTCATAGCTCTTCTTGTTGCCTGCATGTCGTGCTCGTCTTTGGGAAGGAGTATGTTGCGCAAGAATATCTCCTGGGCGCCTTGGAGAACGTACTTTCTGACACCGGTGCCTTTGTATTTCGTCAATTCAGCATCCAGGTTATAGTCCGTCTCTTGAAGATATTTGGCAGCTAATTTGTTCCCAGCTGGCTGATGCTCCAGCTGTTTAAGCTCTTCTTCAGAGAGCTTGCCCAGTTTTTCTACCTTTTCCATGGCTTTTTCCCAGGCGCTTTTCATCTCACTCATGGTACCACTCCCATGTCAAGAGAGTTTGTTGGCATCCAGAAAGGTTGTTAAGCGACTTTTGATAGTTCATTTACGTAGAGTTCTCCCCATCTATGCATATGACTCTGTTTGAGTTGCTGAAAGTGCGATTGGAAAGTGTTGGAGGGCAGAGAATCTGTAGTCATAAGCACTGCATCCTCGCCGTTGTCTGTGTAGTAAGCCCGGCGCACACCACCCTTTTGGAACCAGTACTTCTGGTATAGTGCCTGAGCTTGTTTGTTTGAGACACGTACTTCTAGGGTGACTACGTTTACGTTGAATTGTGCCGCCATTTCAATGATTTCAATCAGCAGCTGCTCTCCTATCCCGTGTCGACGATGAGTGTTTCGTATGGCAAGGGTGGTGATATGTGCCTCATCCACCATCACCCAGAAACCGGCGATGCCAACTATGTACTCTTTTGGGGGTGGTAGTATTTCTTCACCGAAGAAGCGGTCGTGGTCGAAAAGGTGCAGCAATCTTTGCCAAAAACCCTTGTCGTTGGCGTTTTGTTTGACTGCTTTAATTGCCCTTGGTTTAGCGACTACTATATAACAGGCTAACCGGTTGCGGAGCTCCTGCTTGAAGGAGGCATATGTAGGATGAGGCCATTGAGTCGGAAAAGCCTCACGGTCGATCTCAAGCGCCTGAGGGATATCCCTATCTTGCATGCGTCTGATAATATAATCCATGTGCCGCCTGTGAATGCCTCTATTTTGCCCGTCTAGGCTATTGTTTTGAGATTTTAGCACATTTCTTTGTAGATGATAAAAAGGGCACACTAGAGGGCGGTTGTTAACCCCCGACTGTCATTGCGAGCGAAGCGAAGCAATCTCAAGTATTGTCCTCCCACCGAGATTGCCACGGCACTCCGTGCCTCGCAATGACGAACGAATGAATTGCTCAACAATCTCGCTACACTATCTTTTCTTTATCACCTTGGCTATACTATAGATGAGTGTAAATCCTTCAATGTTGGAGGTGATGATGAAAGGACAAGTTGTTGCTGAGGTGTCAATTATTCCGGTAGGCACCGGTGATACTGGACTTAGCCGTCATATTGCCGCGTGCCTTGAGGTTCTAGAAGGCAGGAAAGACATAACTTACCGTCTAACGGCGATGGGGACTATCATTGAAGGCCCTCTTGATAAAGTACTCGAAGTGATTCACAAAATGCACGAGGTTCCTTTTAATAAAGGAGCGTCGCGAGTGGTTACTTCTATCAAAATTGATGACCGTCGGGACAAACCATCAACAATGGCAGGCAAAATAGAATCGGTAATGAAATTGCGGCCATCAATTAAAGCTTGAAATGGTTGACTTAAGCGTCCAGCTAGCTCCGGCCCACCCAAAAGGCTTACGTCTGGTTAACCCTGTGATAACAGCCTCTGGCACCTTTGGCTATGGCATAGAGTATAGCGAGCTTATTGATGTACAGATGCTGGGTGCTATTGTTTGTAAAGGCACTACTCTGAAGCCTAGAGAAGGCAATCCGCAACCACGACTTGTGGAGACAGCCTCTGGGGTGCTTAACTCTGTAGGTCTGGAGAATGTTGGGATTGAAGCTGTGATAAAAGAAAAAGCTCCTGTTTGGGCTAAGTGGCGGGTGCCGGTCATTGTCAATATCGCTGGTGAAACTATAGACCAGTATGAGGAGATTGCTGCTAGGCTGGAGGGTGTCGCTGGAGTAAGTGGCATTGAGGTCAACATAAGCTGTCCCAATATAGCATCTGGCGGGATGGAATTTGGTACAAATCCAAAGGCTGCTACCGAGGTTGCAGCGGCGGTTAAAGCCGTCAGTAGCTTGCCTGTTATCGTAAAGTTGAGCCCCAATGTGACGGATATTGGAGAGATTGCCTTAGCGGTAAGCGAAGCTGGAGCCGATGCCATAACTCTGATTAACACTGTACGAGGGATGGCAATTGATATAAATGAGCGCCGACCTTCCTTAGGCAATATCGCTGGTGGACTTTCTGGTCCAGCGATAAAGCCGATTGCTCTCTACATGGTGTACAAGGTTGCTGGGATTGTGGATATACCCATAATAGGCTGCGGAGGTATTAGTTGTGCTGACGATGCCTTAGAATTTTTAATGGCCGGGGCTAGTGCTGTCCAGGTTGGTACGGCTAACTTGACTAGCCCTCAAGCCGCTCTAGATGTGCTGGACGGCATCAGGCAATTTATGAAGCGAGAAAACTTAAAGAATATGGAAGCTATCGTTGGAAAGGCCAGAAGCTGACAATCCAACCTAATTCTTTCTGGCAGCGAGCTCGTTCTTAATAAATTCGATAATTTTAGGTGTAGGGGTACCGGGGCCAAAAACAGCTTTTATGCCTATTTTCTGTAAAGCAGGGATATCCTCATCAGGTATAATGCCGCCGGCAACAAATAGAACATCGGTCTTTCCCTTTTTCTTAAGCCCTTCCGCGATTGGTGGAAAAAGCTCCAAGTGTGCTCCAGAGAGAATGCTTAAGCCAACGACATCGACATCTTCCTGCACTGCTGCCTCAACAATCATTTCTGGTGTCTGTCTGATTCCAGTATAGACTACTTCCATGCCGGCATCTCGGAGAGCTCTGGCGACCACCTTGGCTCCACGATCATGGCCATCAAGGCCCGGTTTTGCAACTAGCACTCGGATTTTAGTTTCTTCTGCCATTGCCCCTTCTCCTTATACTTTCTGTACCAGTTCAATAAGCACCCCTTTTGTTGATTTAGGATGTATGAAGCCGACTTTACCAGCTAAGCCGGGGCGACCCTGCTTATCAAGCAATTGAGCGCCCTTGTCGGCTAGCGTGCAAAGCTCCTGGTCAACGTTTTCAACTTCAAAGCAGATGTGATGGATTCCCTCCCCCCGGCTTTCAAGGAATTTGGCTACGCCACTTTGCGGGTCAATCGGCTCGAGAAGCTCGATTTCACCACCTTCAGCCATGGGCAAGAGGGCTGCTTTTACTCCTTGCTGCTGTATCGTTTCTATCTTGCTGGGTTTAGCACCAAAGAGGTTGTCATAAAGTTGAAGTGCCTCATCCAGGTTTTTGACTGCAACAGCAACATGGTGAACTTTCTTAATCATTTTCCTCCTTTAACCCTCCTTTATAAGAGTTCTGGCTATGGTCATTCTCTGCATTTCTGAGGTTCCCTCATAGATTTCGGTTATTTTAGCATCGCGCAGGTAGCGCTCTACCGGGTAGTCTTTACAGTAGCCATAGCCGCCGTGAATTTGGATAGCATTGTTGGTAACCATTCTAGATGTTTCGGCAGCATAGACCTTTGCCATAGCCGCTTCCTTCATAAACGGCATATCATGGTCTTTAAGCCAGGCAGCTCGGTAGGTCAGCAGCCGAGCAGCATCAATATGGGTTGCCATATCGGCGAGCATCCACTGAATTGCCTGAAAGTTAGCTATCGGTTGTCCGAACTGCTGGCGTTCCTTAGCATAGGCAAGAGAATCATCGAAAGCAGCTTGGGCGATACCAACTGCTTGGGCAGCTACAGTGACGCGGCTGGAGTCTATCGCCTCCAAAGCTACCCTTAGCCCACGACCTTGCTCACCTAACAGGTTGGCTGCCGGTATTTGACAGTTTTCAAAGACCAGCTCTGTTGTTGATGAACCGCGTATGCCAAGTTTGTTCTCCTCCTTGCCTACGGAGAAACCGGGGGTACCTTTTTCGACGATGAAGGCAGTTATACCTCGATTTCCTAACGATTTGTCAACGGTGGCAAACACTACAGCGATTTCGGCTTCAGCACCGTTGGTTATAAATATCTTGGTGCCATTGAGGATGTATTTGTCGCCCTGCAATGCGGCGGTTGTTTCTAAAGCTCCGGCGTCGCTTCCAGCACCGGACTCAGTCAAGGCGAAGCAGGCTAGTTTTTCGCCCTTCGCTATAGGTGTAACATACTTACGTTTTTGTTCTTCGTTTCCAAATTTGTACATGGGGTAGCAGGCCAGTGATAAGCTGGCCAGGAAGACTGTGCCCACAGAAGCTGAAGCCCGACATAATTCTTCTGCAGCAATAGCCATAGATAGATAATCACCGCCACTGCCTCCATACTCCTCAGAAATAGTAATGCCGAATAGACCCAAACCGGCTGCCTTCTTGATGATTTCGGCTGGGCATTTCCCCTCTTCATCGATTTTTGCTGCTAAGGGCTTGACCTCGTTGGTGGCAAAGTCGCGCACCATGGCTTGGAACATCTTTTGCTCTTCGGTTAATTCGAAATCCATCTGTTTATCCCTCTTGTTTTTAATATTTCATACACTTGCTCATTTTCAAAAGACAAGGTATTCCCTCTGAGTGCCAAAGACTTTGCGCAGTACATCACATATCTCGCCGATACTGGCATAAGCCTCAACACAGTCGATAAATGCTGGCAGGGTGTTATCTTGGCTACGGGCTACCTCTTCCAAGTTTTTAAGCGCTTTGGTAACCTTGCCATTGTCCCTATTTTTCTTCACCTGGGCCAATCTTTCCCTTTGTTTCTTTTCCAGCTCAGGATCTACCCGCAGTAGGTCTGGTATTTTGGGTGACGGTGAGACAAATTTGTTGACACCTACCACAGTGGCCTTGTTTTCTTCAATGCTCTTCTGCTGACGATAAGAACTTTCCTGAATTTCTCTCTGTTGGAAACCCTGCTCTATGGCAGCTACAGCACCACCCAGCTTGTCGATTTTATCAATGTATTCGGCAGCTTGCTTTTCTAAAGCTTCGGTTAGATATTCTATAAAGTAGGAGCCACCGAGAGGGTCAACGACATCACCAATGCCCGTCTCATAGGCCAGGAGCTGTTGAGTACGTAAAGCAATGGTTACTGCCTCTTGCGATGGTGTAGCAAACGCTTCATCGAAGGAATTTGTATGAAGTGACTGCGTCCCGCCTAGAGTTGCAGCTAGAGCTTGGACAGCCACTCTAACAATATTGTTATATGGCTGTTGTGCAGTCAGAGTACAGCCGGCGGTTTGCGTGTGGAAGCGCAGCATCATTGAGCGTGGGTCTCTAGCTTTAAACCTCTGGCTTATAATCTTCGCCCAGAGGCGGCGTGCAGCTCTAAACTTAGCCACCTCTTCAAAAAGATTGTTGTGGCTGTTGAAAAAGAAGGAAAGTCTGCCAGCAAATTCATCCACGTCCAGGCCAGCATCAATGGCTGCCTGAACATAAGCGATGCCATTAGCCAGGGTAAAGGCGATTTCCTGAGCTGCTGTAGAGCCAGCTTCACGTATATGATAGCCGCTGATGCTAATGGTGTTCCACCGTGGGACATGCTTACTACAATGAGCAAAAATGTCAGTGGTCAGTCGCATTGAGGGACGAGGCGGGAAAATGTGAGTGCCACGAGCAATATATTCCTTAAGGATGTCATTTTGGATGGTGCCGTCCAGTTTAGCCGGGTCCACTCCCTGCTTCTTAGCCAGAGCAATGTACATAGCCAGGAGAATGGGGGCTGTAGAATTTATGGTCATGGATGTACTGACTTTGTCTAAGGGAATATCCTTAAACAGAATTTCCATGTCCTCTAAAGTGTCTATAGCCACTCCGACTTTACCGACTTCACCTCTAGCTAGGGGATGGTCTGAATCGTAGCCGATTTGGGTAGGCAATTGAAAAGCAATGCTCAAGCCGGTTTGGCCTTGTTCCAGAAGATAGCGGTAGCGCTTGTTAGACTCTTCGGCAGTGCCGAAACCAGCATATTGACGCATTGTCCACAGCCTACCGCGATACATGGTAGGCTGTATACCGCGGGTAAACGGGTATTCCCCAGGATAGCCTAAAGCGGTAGAATAATCGAAATCTGATGTGTCTCCGGGGGTATAGACAGGCGAGATATCAATCCCGGAGCTGGTCTCAAATTTTTCCTGTCTTTCAGGAGAACGCTTTGTAGCCGGTGCTAGCGTGATTTCTTGCCACTCTTGCTTGTTTCTGCTCGGCATGGGCTGACTCCTCTGCTAAATCTTCAATTTTGGGCCGAGATATTTTAGCATAATTTGTTAGGACTGATAAAGTATTAGCAATAGGTCTTTACTTGATGAGTAGTTTACTTTGGCGTGCTACTGGCGGCTAGTTTCTGACCAATAGCAAAGGCATCTTTCAGGGCTGTTGGATATCGAAGGATGGCTTCTCTTTCATCAATTCCAGAAAAGACTAATTCACCATCATAGTTGATATCCAGGGTTGTAAACCAGCTTTTGACCGTAGCTATAGCTGGTTGAAACAGATTGCGGAGCCTTGTTCCACCTACTGAGACAAAGATTCCCTTGCGGTCCTTGGCAGGATTAATTGCTACTGGAAGCTTAAGTACATATTTTATTACCCACAGCGCCTGGCAGCGGTCAATCATGGCTTTGGTTTGGGCAGTAACCCCCATGAAAAAGATAGGTGAGGCCAGGACTACACGGTCAGCCTCTCTCAGGTCAGTGTGTAGCCATTGCATGTCGTCATCTACCATACATTTACCTGTTTTGAGGCAGCCATCGCAGTGCCGGCAGGGCAAAATGTTAAGTTCACTAAGGATGACTGTTTTCATTTCGGCTCCTTGGCTGGCAGCGCCAGCCATTAACTGACGAAGCAACAGGTCGGTATTACCATCCCGGCGAGGACTGCCAGCAATGCCCAAAACTTTTAATTTAGGAACAGGTCTGCTCTCTGACAATTTTGGCGCACTCACTCCTTTCTGTTAATTATATGATAACATTTCCTCCATCAATTTGGAGAGAATTCTTGTCTCCTTTAAGTTAGTGTATAATAAATCAGTGGCATATATCTAGAGCTTGCTGGTTATAGAGATGGCAAGCCAGAAATAACAATTTCAGGAGGATGACTATGATGTGGAATTGGTTCGGAAGTATGGGGTGGGGAATGATGTTTTGGGGTTTAGTGATGCTGGCATTCTGGGGAGGAATCATTGCCCTGGTGGTTTGGGGTGTTAAAAAGTTGGTAGAGCGTGGTGGTTCTGGCTCAGATACTGCCCAGAAACGTGACCCACTGGACATCGCCAAAGAACGCTACGCCAGAGGAGTCATTTCCAGAGAAGAATTCGAGCAAATTAAGAAAGACTTATCCTGATTATAATGCGGGACTTGAAGGTGCCACCGGTAGATGTACGTTGATAGAAACGAGAAAGAAGCCATTGACGTCAACACCCCTCTAGCTTCTGGATTAGGGCCTGGTACTGGAACCTACTGACAAGCCTCTTCGGATAGTTTGCAGGCAGTGGTGAAATAGGCTAAAATTGAGGTCGCTTTTATGATGATAACTCTAAGGGGGAGAATAAATGACTAAAAACGAGATATTGAGACAGGCCAGGCAGGAGAACAGGGCAAAATTGACTGAGATCGAGTCTAAGGAGCTTATTAAGGGCGCTGGAATACCTGTCGTTGAAGCTAAACTGGCTCGGACAAAGACGGAAGCGGTTTCTCTGAGTAAGGCGATGGGATTTCCGGTGGTGCTGAAGATAGTCTCACCCGATGTTATTCATAAGAGCGATTCTGGTGGTGTCAAATTAGGCTTAGCCAATGCTGCTCAGGTAGGCAAAGCTTATAGCGAGATTCTTTCCGCTGTCAAACGACACTACTCAAAGGCAAAAATTCAGGGGATATCCGTGCAGAAAATGGTTCGCCCCGGAGTAGAAGTAATCATCGGCATGACCAAAGATGCGCAATTCGGGCCGGTATTGATGTTTGGTCTGGGTGGGATACTGGTTGAGGTACTGAAAGACGTTTCCTTCCGAATAGTCCCGCTGGCCAAAAGAGATGCTCGGGAGATGATAAAGGAGATAAAGGGTTATCCTCTGCTTGAAGGTTATAGAGGGCAGGAGCCAGCTGACATTCCATTTCTGGAAGACCTGATATTAAAGGTCTCTGATTTCGTTGATATGAATCCGGAGATAAAGGAGCTTGACCTTAATCCGGTTTTTGCTTACAAAAATAGAGCTGTAGCGGTTGATGCCAGGGTAATTCTAGAGCCCGCTTCGTAATAGTGAATATTCGTTTAGTCGGGCCAGTGCCCTCATGGCTCTTTCCGGTGTGGGGAATCCTACCACTTTATCTGCATCTTGCATTTCCTTTATAGTCTGTTCGGCATAAGGTCCATAGATGCAGCATAC
This sequence comes from Chloroflexota bacterium, assembly GCA_016865855.1. Lineage (GTDB taxonomy): Bacteria > Chloroflexota > Dehalococcoidia > GIF9 > UBA5629 > 9FT-COMBO-48-23. The sequence goes on from VGNX01000044.1 coordinate 9,539, forward strand.
CAAAGACTTATCCTGATGCGCTGCCGCCAGTTCGCTCAGAAGGTGACAAAGGCCAGTTCCCCATTTTTCATCAAAAGCAGCGCCTATAAACAAGACAGCACCCAACTCGTGGTCAGCTAGAAGAGCCTCTAATCCATCAATCAGCGGTTTCATAACTGGCTGCGATGTCATCATTAGTGGCCAAATATCTACCGGATTACTAACCTTAAGCCAGGAAGGCGCCATCGTATCGAGCAGCTTCTGAGTCTTGGGAGACAGTCTGTCTATCCCTATGCCCAAGTTTTTGCAGGCATCTATAGCCATAATACCCAATCCACCGCTAATTGTGGTAACTCCGATTTTTGATTTTTTCATCAGCGGCAATACGGAGAATGTCCTGGCTAAGTCAATGAGTTCTTCTAAATCGCTTACTTGAATTACCCCAGCCTGTTTGAAAGCTGCTTGCCACGCCTCTTTTCTACCTGTCAGAGAGCCGGTGTGGGACTGAGATGCCTTAGCCGCTTGTTCGCTTTGTCCTGTCTTTAGGGCAAGTACAGGTTTCTTGGGGGTAATGCGCTGAGATATGTCAGCGAAAGCTTTCGGATTCTGCATGCCTTCGATGTGCAGGGCAACCACCTTCGTTTCCGAGTCATTCTCGAAATATTCTAAGCCCTCGGAGAAACTGATATCACAGGCATTGCCCAAGTCAATGCCCTTGCCGATAAACGCAATCTCTGAGAAGCCAACAAAGAAAACTCCAGTTTGGCAAATAACACCAATAGGTTGTTTCTTCATTTTTATTTTTACGAACGAAGAGCTGAAATTAATGAAAGCATTAGCCGTACCAAAGGTATTAGGGCCTAATATTCTAGCTTGACCAGCTTTGGCGATATTGTCTATTTCCTTTTGCAGCTGTTTGCCCTCTTCGTCGCTAGCATCTGAAAAGCCTTGAGCGACTATTACTATGGCTTTGATATTGCTATCGGCGCATTCTTTAACTAGCTGTGGAACCAGAGAGCGTGGTGTGGCTATCACGGCTAGGTCAATATCGTAGGCTACCTCCGCAACACTTGAATAGGTTTTCACACCGAGTATTTCACTAACACTAGGATTTATCGGGTATATCCTGCCTTGATAGCCATAGCTGAGCAGGTTTTCGAGGATGTTGAAAGCTCCCTCGCCGGTATAACGCGAAACTCCAATCAGGGCCACCGACTGCGGCTCCATGAATTGTTTCATTATCTTAAGAGCTTGCATAACGCTGTGATTTCTCACGCCTTTTGGCCAGCAGTTTGTAAGTCTAGCTAATACTAGCTAAAATTGTCAATGAAAATCAGTAAAAGGTATCAACATGTAGGCAAAGAGCAGAACGATGGAGGGAATCATGAAGAAGGTTCATTTTCTGCTGGCGGTAACTCTTTTAATTATAACCATAGGTGCGTCCGGCTGTTTAAGTTCACCAAAAGATAAAGACGTCCTGTTTCAAATTTCAATGTTCAGCGTCCTCTCCGAAGGTGTCTATGATGGAGATGTAACGTTTGAAGGCTTGAAGAGGCATGGTGATTTCGGAATAGGTACGTTCAATGGACTTGACGGTGAGATGGTTGCAGTGGCAAGCGAGTTTTATCAAATAAAGGCAGATGGCAAAGCCTACTCTGTTGAGGGTTCGATGAAGACACCGTTTGCGGTTGTTACTTTCTTTGAACCGGATAAAGCCGTTTCATTAGATAAGGTTTTAGACTATGAGCAATTAAGCCAGTATTTGGACAGCATGTTGCCGACCAGAAATATCTTTTACGCAATCAGGGTAGAAGGTGCTTTCAGTTATATTAAAGCGCGAAGTGTGCCCGCACAAAGTAAACCGTATCCACCTCTTGCTGAGGCACTGAAGGGGCAAACTACATTTGAACTTCATGATGTGACTGGCACTCTAGTAGGATTTTGGTGTCCGACCTATGTGGAAGGAATAAACGTGCCCGGTTATCATTTCCACTTTATCACCAGTGACAGGAAAGCTGGGGGACATTTACTCGATTGCCAGATTGAAAGTGGGAAAATCGAAATAGATTATACCTCCGAATTCTTTATGATGTTGCTGAGGGGCGAGAAGTTTTACGAGCTGAATTTAGAAGCGAGATAGGACATTTTTGAACTTGACCGAATTCACAGCCTTTGCTAGTATTGCTCTTTGAGGGGATATAGCTCAATTGGGAGAGCGCCGCGTTCGCATCGCGGAGGTCGGGGGTTCGAATCCCCCTATCTCCATTTAGGTTCAGAAAGAACAACCGAAGTTATCAAAAGGTAGAACTTACCTCTTCTTTTTTCTATCTATTGATACCCCAGTTCCACGCGCAGGAACACGATTGCACATAACTGACGAATGTGCAACCCCATGTTCTAAGGGATAACGCACGTGAAGTTGAATACCCATTGAAAGTCCGCCTGTAATTGCGGGCTTCAAAGCTGATTTTGAATCAGGTGGCGTCGCTGAAGCGATTCGAACGCTCGCCCCGCTGCTTAGAGGTCTGCCGCCAAGCTTGTTCTTTATTAATTCTCAAGCTAAACTACCGTTTTGTGCCTGTCTCTATTTGAGCTTCAAAAACCTGCTTTTTCAACCGACTTCTGAAAACCATTAGTGCCAAATTAGTGACATTTAGATATCTTTTGTTTTTACCGCTTTTTAAGTATGATGTTATACACGTAGATTTTTTTATTGGAGGTGCATATGGGATATTATCCTTTCGAAGAAGGTATAGCTGGAACACTCAGAGACAACCACAAAACATCCGAGTCTTCTTCATATCAACTTGCTGCAAACGAGATTGTTCAATTGGCACTGGACGTATTAGCTCCTGAACAATATGAAGAAGCAGAATTGGTAGCCAAGCAACTAACAGGAAATAAAAAATCAAGGGAGTCGGCAAGAGCACGTCTTCTGGAAATAGTCTGTCCTCCTCCTAAGAGACCCATATATTATGCTCAACATGAAATCCAATTTTTACCTCGTTGGACTAGAGATGCCCTTCGAGACCTTGGTGACTATGTCGATATGATGGTTAAATCTGCAACATACGAAAGCCAACAAGACAAACGAATCTTTCGGGTTTCTTTTGGACCTGCTATTAATGCGTTCAATGAGCATTGGCCTGAACAGGGTAAGTTAACAAATTTTCTTCAACGCTATAACAGATTTCTCTATCGACCAGCAAAACATGATTTTAAGTTGCCTCGTGGTAGGGTACATCATAGGTTCACATCCAGAGAAGTCGTTTTGTCAGCATATGTTACCATGAAATTGGGTGAAATGTTAGCCCACATTTCGAAATTGGCAAACAGTGTAAAGCAAGACAAAGAGGATATTTAATCCTTAATTCATCGCCATTAGACAAATCATCGTTCGTGGCTAAACTCTTACTAGCGCGCCCCTTTGGGGCTTGCGTCCTTGTTCGCTACGGCGGACAAGGGGAGTTTGTCCGCTTTTATTCTCAAGGCTGTAACAGATTAGTTCTCTATAATCCAGCCAAATCGCAAATCAGTAAGTCAAACGTTGCGTTATTGATGCTCCATTCAGGTTAGAGTAGAATTAAACGTGGCACCTCTAATTCAGTTACCACGGAGCGGAAATCGCATATGGGTAAGAGTGCTCAACGGAAACACAAAGCGAAAGAATTGGCTGCAAAGAAGAAGCGCTTACTGCCAGATGATTATTTTGGTTCGGAATCCTTTGGAGTTGCACGTTTTGGCAGATTCGTTGTAATGAAGAACCAATTACCCTCAGAACAATTCCAAGAAATGCAAACAAATTTAGCGGACCAATTCCCTATAGTAAAGAGGGGAATTGATGAAATAATAACCAAAATAATAGAACTAGCATCTAGTTTGCCACCATTACAGATTTTACAAAGGGCGTATTGGGAGATGGCAGCCAGACAGGTAAATATTGCAAGCGAAAGCGATGCGGACTCTGAAGATGTCATTTCTTTCCGAATGATTGATTATCTACAAAGCATTATCGCTTCAGCCGAACCTACTTATAAGATTGATGAAATTAGTGAGGAAATATGGAATGAACTACGGGTACTTGTAAAAAGTCTCTTTATAAAGCTAACTCTAGAATACGACATATGTAAAACTGCATACAATAAACGAAACGACCCATCTTTCGATTTGGATTACGAACAATATTGCCACGAAGCCGAACAAATTTGGGTTAATGTTCGAGGAACTCGCTATGCTGTTTATGACGTCCAGGCGGTACATGACTTTTTAAAACCACATGACGAAATACTCTTAGACCTCTTCGGATGCAGTGTTGAAAAGCTAATTGATAATCTTGCAAAGATTCACTATTCACTTACGCATGGCATAGGTAAATTGATGGAGGATATTAATAACCTGCGTAAAACTACAATGCAGAAGGCATCAGAAAGAAGCCATGATGAGCCAGAGGCTAATGCTCATGAGTTCATTGCACGAATTATTAAGGAAAACGGTTTGCAAGACCTAAAAGATAGCATTATTGGTAGATTATCCGGAATGGATTTATTTGAACTAGAAAAAATTACCGACCTACCAAGCACGCTATTGGATGAATTATCTTGGGAACCAGGTCAGAATACAGAGTTCTTACAAGGAGAGGATAGAGGATGGCCACTTAGAATATGGCCTGTGTTCATACGCCCTTTCCTTAAAGTGAATGGAAAGCACTACTGTTTTGACCTGTATAATTTGTTCGACCATATATATAGGGTCATTGAGCGTTTGGTTATTTCAAAAAAGCCTGAATATCGAGAAACCTGGAATGTTAAGCAGAAGAAAATTTCCGAGGAATTAGCCGTTAACCTATTCCAACGATTACTACCTGGTTCTACAGTGCACAAATCAGTCTACTACCGATTGTATGTTGGGGACAAACATAGTAAAGATTGGTGTGAAACAGATGCGTTACTCACCTATGAAGACCACCTTTTTATCATAGAGGTACGAGCTGGTGCTTTCACTCACGCCTCTCCGGCAACTGATTTTCCATCTTATATCGCATCACTGAAAAATCTTCTTTTCAAGCCTGCTGAGCAGGGAAAGAGATTTCTCGAATACCTTGAGAGCGAAGACCAGGTAAGCCTTTATGATGAAAAACATAATCAAGTAGGGAATTTATCAAAACAAGGTTTTAGACACATCACCTTATGTGCAATTAGCCTCGACCCTTTTACAGAATTAGCCGCCCAAATTCAACATTTGAAGAACATAGGAATAGACGTTGGGCAGCACCCTGTTTGGTCAATATCAATAGACAACCTTCGAGAATATGCAGACGTATTCGATAATCCTCTCGTGTTCCTCCATTTCGTGGAAGAGCGAATGCGAGCGTTTCAGAGTGAAGCTATCAAAGTAAATGATGAGCTAGACAATCTCGGATTGTATCTTAAGCATAACATGTACACAAAATATGCCACCGAGATACTTCAGGAAAGCGATGGTCATACCCACCTTGGATGGTACGGATATCGTTCTGACGTTGATAAGTTCTTCGCTAATAAACTTATTGAACCCGATAGGGAATATCCGCTTAAACAAAACATGCCTCAACATCTTAATACTGTTATCGATTACCTTGCTAAGAATACAGTTCCTAATCGAAGTGAAGTCGCTATTACTTTGTTGAATTGCGCCGATGAAGCTCGAGACAAAATATGGTCTCAGATAGACCTTGTCTTAGCACGCCAATCAAAGACAGGAAAACCTTTGGCATTATCTACTTATGGCGAAGCTAAAGTTACTGTATTCTGTTGGCAGAAAGGCATGCTAGATAGAAATCATGAGTTCGCCCAAAACCATACTCAAGAGTCTATGATGGTGGCCGAAGACGCTAGGCGTTTGCTTCTAGAACTCGAATATGACGAATCGAACCATCTTTGTGGTGTTCACGGTGGGTTTATTACCTTGGAGGGATTATCTACCGAGCAAATCAATAAATTGAGAGACAAGGCAGATATGTTAAGACAAAGCCGTATAAAGAAGGCTCTAGAATCGTCAGGGAAAATTGGAAGAAATGAATCCTGCCCATGCGGAAGCGGCAAAAAATATAAATATTGTTGCTTGAATATATTTTCAACGAATAAATAGCTTGATAGAATGTTTTACTCATACCAAAAAGGTAAGGGTGTCATGATTCTTTAGACCAACTGTCGTGTCAATTCAAATGCACATACCGTACCTCAGAAGCAAAAGATGGATAGGAATACCGAAATCAAAATAGCCAAGCCTAGTTAACAATCCTCGGTTTTGTTGAGTCCCATTTCATTCCTGTGTTAGGGTCTGCCGATTAAACTTGTACGTGCCTGTTGCTTATGCGACAATAAGTTTGTATGGGTTGGCTATGAAGAAAGCTAAGTAGAGGTGAAAACACTATGCCCAACAGAAGCGGGATACCAGAGAAAAAAGGAAGTCACACATTCCCTATATGGCAAAGTGCAATTTCATTAAGCCCAATTGCAGTGGCAGTAGGATACATTATGGCATATCTATACGAATTAGGATATTGTGGTGCATTCAGAATACCCAGTGAATTCATTCAGTTACAGTCAACCAATATTATTGCAACAGTTGGCAGGGTATTTCTTTCATTTTTCTTTTTGTTTTGGGTTGTCTTTTCCCTCCTATTATATGTGAATGACCCTAAACGAAGGCGATTGGACCCCATACGCCGAAGACTATTAATGATCGCCTTTGCTATTCTAGTTTACATTACTTTTTCCTTTGGCTACCATAGAGCATTTCAAGAAGAGGTCTTGTCAATAGGTGTGTAAATGTCAGGCAATGGCGAGCACCTCTTCCTGCTTAGTTTCGGTTTCTTCATTCCTCTCTCGGAAGCCAAACTCCAGGTAGACCTGCATCAGCTTCTCCGGGGAG